>CAZAUW010000054.1:0-6587 GCA_964488295.1 uncultured Candidatus Peribacteria bacterium | reverse complement strand
GCGACTGCTAGCAATGATCTCCGAACTAGCCTCCCCCTCAAGCCGTCTTCCGGGCAAGCTACAACCCGGCAACGTGGGCATAATGCGCGTTGTGGGCTTCATCTACGACGTCTTGATCGTGAGCGGCATCTTCACGGTGATCGGCCGGTTCACCAATTTTGAGTTCGATCCCCTGTTCGTCACCGCGCTCCTCACGATCCTCGCCTATTCGGCCAACGACACCATCGTCATTTTCGACCGCATCCGCGCCAATATGACGAGCGAAAGCAAATCGGAGGACTTTGGCGTGACGGTCGCCAGGGGCCTCCGCCAGTGCGTCACGCGCACCATCAACACGGCCGTGGCGGCGCTCATCATGCTCACATGCCTCTTCCTGCTCGGCTCCGAATCCATCCACTGGTTCATCCTCGCCCTCATCATCGGGACGATTATCGGCGCCTATTCGTCGTATTTCGTGGCGGCGTCGCTGCTGGTGTACTGGAAGTGAAGAGATCCTTTAACGATTGCGGAAGAGCAGACAGTAACTGTGAGTGCCTTTTGTGTGGCAATAGATAAGCTCCTGCTCAAACGAAAGTTCCTTGGACACCTCGTGAGCAATATCCCACGCAAGGGGCGTGACGGGGCGTCCTTCTTCCCGGATATTGGAAACTTCCAGGATAATCCATGCGCCTTTCTTCATCACTTTTTTGAGCTGCGCATACACCGTTCGAATGCCCGAAAGATACCGACGATAATTCCCGGGCTTCGTGTAATTCGTCAAAGGATTTTCTCTGTGATGTGATTGCATGTATGGCGGAGATGTGAGCGAGAAATCACAGAAAGGAACGTCATACAGGCGCAAGTGTTGCGCATCCCCATGGATCACTTTGCTCGGCGGCTTCAGGTGTTGCCGGATGTATGCGTATCGTTGCCGGTCGTATTCAATGCCAATGCCGATTCTTCCCATGCGTTGGGCCGCGAAGAGCATCGTGCCAAAACCGGCAAAAGGATCGATGACCCGATCACCCTTCTTGGTGAATTCCCGCAGGAATTTTTCGACAAATGCTTCCGGAAAACGAATCGTCGTGTCGTCTTTGAGAGAAAGATGCTTCAGACGATATGGCATGACAAACCATGTCTTCGAAAATCCGCGCTGACGATGAGATCTGGCCATAGAACGATTGTACGCTGCCAAGAACGCATGTACTACTGACATACTGACCCGGTGCCGCACCGGTGTATCGGAAGCGATGTCATCATGACTCAGAGTCGCGGGCAAGGATGCCCGCTCTTGCGGATGTGCATTATCGTCTCGTAAACCCTATTCTTCAGCACATTTTCCCTGTATCCTCCCACTCTGGTTTTTCTCTCCTTTCCTTATGCCCGACATCTCCGCACCCAAGACGCTTTCGTCCAACCGCACCCAATTCACCGTCACCCTGACCGCCGAGGAAACCAAACAAGCCGAGGACAAGGCGCTTGAGAAGCTGAGCCAACAGACGACGATCCCGGGCTTTCGGGTGGGCAAGGCCCCCGCCGCCATGGTGCGCTCGCGCGTGGATGAGGGAGCGCTCGTGGAAGAAACCGTCCGGAGCTTGCTGCCGGGTTATTTCCGCCAGCTTGCCGAAAGCCACAAACTCCAGCCGATCGTCCCGCCCAAGGTGGAGGTGGAATCGCGCAGTCCGCTCAAGATCACGATCACGTTCGTCGGCCGTCCGGACGTGAAGGTGAAGGAGGGCGACACGATCATCATCGCCAAAAAGGAGCCGAAGTTTGACGACAAAGACATCGACCGCATGGTGGAGTACCTGCAGACGCAGTACCGGACGACCAAGCCGGTGGAGCGCGGCGCCAGGGAGGGCGACCAGGTGACGATGAACTTTGTGGGGACCGACACTGAGGGAAAGGAGATCCAGGGCACGCGCGCCACGGGGTATCAGGTGGTGATTGGGAGCAAGACTCTGCTCCCGGGGTTTGAGGAAAACCTGGCGGGCCTCGCGCCCGGGCAGGAGAAAACCTTCTCGCTCGTCTTTCCCGAGAAATACCACGCCGAGCATCTGCGCAGCAAGCCCGTGACCTTCGCCGTCACGGTGACGGGTGTTGCGGAAGTGACGACCCCCGCGATGACCGATGCGTTCGTGCAGGAACACAAGCTGGCCGAATCGGTGCCGCATCTGCGCCAGACGATCGCCGATTCCATGCGCAAGCAGGAGGAGGAGATGGACCACCAGCGGCGGGAGAACGAGCTCTTCGACAAAATCCGCGCGAACACGACCGTGGAACTGGCGCCCGAGCTGATCGAGCAGGAGGAGCGCGCGATCACGCAGGAGATGGTGCGGCAGCTGGAGGAACGCAAGCTCACGGTGGAGAAGTGGCTGGAGCAGACCAAGCGCACCCCCGAGAGTCTGCAGAAGGAAATCCAGGGCGAAGCGGCCAAGCGGTTGACGCTGCGCTTCGGCATCGAGGCGGTGATGGAGCAGAAAGAGATCCGGGTGACAGACGAGGAGGTGACTGCGATGGTCCAAGCAATCGCCGCGTCATTACAGGGCACGGAGCAGCGGGAATTCCAGAAAAACGCCATCCCCGGCAGCGACCAGTGGGAGGAACTGCGATGGCGTAGGCGGGTGGAAAAACTGGTGGAGGCGATGCTGGGATGAATGAAAGGCAAAGGAGGAAAAGAGGGCAAGGAAGGCAATGAGGTACCTCTTTTTCTTCTTTGCCGTCGTTGCCCTCTTTGCCCTATTTTTCACTCTTCCTCCACCTCAACCCCACCCTCCTCTCCGGATTCCCGTTCTGCGCCATGCGGCACCTGGCCTGGTGGACGGCCACCTGCCCCGACCGGTTGATGATGCCGACGATCTTGCCGCGCTCGCCCTCCTGGGGTTTGCAGCATTTGGCGAAGCGCAGCGGCAGCGGCACCCCGCCTTCGATCTCGATGAGGGCGTCTTTCCGCTGCATCCGGGCCGCCACCGGCACGGCCACCGTGACCGGCCTGCGCGACTTGAGCGCATCCAGGTGCTGCAGCACCGGCCCCGGCTTGTCCGCCCCCTGGCCGATTTTCATGAGCATATCCTCGCGGTCGCTCATCGGCATGTGACGCCCGTCGAAGCGCCGCAGCAGACTGAGATCGGCGTCGAGCGCCGGAAACCCCCGCTTGCCGAGCTCCTGGTTGAGGATCTCGCGGCCGCGGTCGATGTAGTGACTGCGGTCGAGCGAGTAGAGGTAACGTTTGAGGCGCGAACGCGACGATGCCATCTTGAGCAGCTGCAGCCATTCGGGCGACGGCTGGGGCGCGCGGTGGGTGAGTACTTCCACGCTGTCCCCGTTCTCCAATTCGTAATCGAGCGGCACGATGTTGCCGTTGACCCTGGCGGCACGGAAAGTGAGGCCAAGCTCGGTGTGGATCTGGAACGCAAAATCCAGCGGTGTGGCGCCCTCGGGCAGTTCCACGATGTCGCCCCGCGGCGTGAGCACGAAAATGTGATCGACCAAGTGCGGTTTGCTGTCTTTGGCTTCCACGGCTTGCTGCGACGTGAGCATCTGCTGGAGCTGGACGCGCCGCATCGCCTGCTCGGCGGTGCCGCCCTCCTTGTAGCTCCAGTGCGCGGCGATGCCGAATTCGGCCTCGCGGTGCATGTCGTGAGTGCGCACCTGCACCTCCACGGAGAGCCCGCTCGGGACGCCCGGCAGGCGCGCGACGGTGGTGTGCAGGCTCTTGTAGCCGTTGGGCTTGGGGAAGGCGATGTAATCCTTGAAGCGGTTGGGGAGCGGCCGCCCCAGGCGATGGAGCGTGCCGAGCACGCGGTAGCAGTCTTCCTCGCTCCCGACGATCACGCGCAGCGCGAAGAGGTCGGGCAGGTGCTCGATGGTAGAGAGGCTCTTGGAGTGGATCTTGCGAAAGATGCTGTAGGGCTGCTTCTCGCGCGCCTGGATGAGCGCCGCAATCCCCTGTTCGAGCAGCGTCTGCGACAGGACATGCGAGGCCTTGTCCAGGAATGACCCGTGCCGTGCGTGTGCTTGCCGCAGTTGGTCGGCGATCCACTCGGCATCGTGCGGGTAGACGAGCGGGAACGCGAGCGACTCGAGCTGCTGCTTGAGGGTGTGGATGCCCAGGCGCGCGGCCACGGGGGCAAAGAGCCGCAGGACATCGCGGGCGATGCGCTTGCGCTCGGCGGCGTGCGCGCCCTCCAAATGCTGCAGCACGTAGACGCGGTCGCAGAGGATGACAAGGAGCACTCTCACGTCGTCGGAGACGTTCATGAGCATCAGGCGCAAGTCGTCAATCGAGCTCTTGCGGTTGCGCATGGTGACGTGCGAGAGCAGATGGATGCTGCTGATGAGCGACCGCACGGTGATGCCGAATTCCTCCTCCAGTTCGGCAACGCCCGCGCCACGCAGCTCCAACACATGATGGAGGAGGCATGCGCACACGGCGTCGTCATCGGGCTCGAAGGGAAGGAGGATGTCGAGCACTCCTTCCACATGCTCCAGCATCAGGACGCCTGTCCAATGAGTCTTGCCTTCGTACAGCCGTTCGGCCCATTGCATGGCGCGGCGCACGCGGCTATCGAGCGCGGGGCGATGTGTTTCCAAACGCCGGAGGAGTGATTGCGCGTCCGTCGGGACCATGCGTATGAATGCGGAAGAAATCCAAGTATAGCGAAGGTGAGATGGAATGCGACCAGATGGCGCAGGAAGCTGAGGAATGAAAAAAATCCTTGGATTCTTTGGGTTCCTTGGATTCCTCACCGCTCCATCCACAATGTGATCGGCCCGTCGTTGACCAATGCGACTTCCATCATTGCCCCGAATTCTCCCGTCGCAACCTTCGCCACTCCTGCCCTGCGCAGGCACGCCAAAAAATATTCATATAGAGGTTGAGCGATATCGGGCCTGGCGGCTGCGGTGTAATCCGGCCTGTTTCCCTTCCGCACATCCCCCGCCAGCGTGAACTGCGATACCAGGAGAATCTCGCCGCCGATATCCAGCACCGACCTGTCGTTGACTTTTCCGTCGTCTCCGTCAAACAACCGCAACTTCACGATCTTCTGCGCCAACCATTCGGCCTGTTCTTTCGTATCCCCTTCCAACACACCCAACAAGAGCAGATACCCCCGCCCGATGGAGGCGATGAGGGTGCCATCGACGGTCACCGAGGCTTGGGAGACTCTCTGGAGAAGAACGCGCATGGGGACGAGGATACCGACGAAGCCGAGGAATCCGAAGAATCCGAGGATTGTAAGGAAAATCCTCGGTATCGTCGGACTCGTCGGATGCCTCGGAATCCTCATCCTTAAGGCAAAATCGAGCCAAATGTCCAAAACTGTTGACTTCCCCCTTTTTCTGAGTAAAATCCCCCTACGTCCGAAGACCGAGGGCACAAGGCCGCAGGCCGACATAAGCCCCTCCGAGGAATACAGCATCGCTTACTCGGCCCCGGCTTGGTGATTCGTGCCGTGTTCCTCGCTGGTCTCCCGGACACACGTTCTCAGGGAGACTTTGCGTATACGTTTCCTTCGGAACAAGTCAGTTAGTTGATTAGTTTCTTAGTTTATTAGACAGCCAGCACTTATCTAAAAAACTAATAAACTAACAAACTTACGTACTCTCTCATTTCCCCCAGAAATATGGCAGTATCACGCGACCAGAAAAAGGTTCTCCTCCAGGAGTTGGAGGCAAAATTCGATGCCGCCCAGTCGGTGATCTTCACCAACTACATCGGGTTGAAGGTGGGCGAGGTGGGCGAGCTGCGCCGTAAGCTTCGCCAGGGCGGCGCCGAGATGAAAGTGGCCAAGAAGACGCTCATGCAGATCGCGGCCAGGAAGAAAGGCCTGCCGGAGTTGGATGAGACGATGCTCTCGGGCGCGGTGGCCTGCATCTTCAGCACGCAAGACCCCGTGGTGGGCGCGCAGATCGCCTTCGGTTTTGCCAAAGATCACCCGCAAGTGTCGTTTGTGGGAGGCATCTTCGAGGGCAAGCTGCTCAGCAAATCGCAGGCGATGACGCTCGCCACCATCCCGGGCCGTCAGGCGCTCCTCGGCACGTTTGCGGGGATGCTGCGCTCGCCACTCGTTTCGTTTGCCAGCATGTGCAGCTCACCGCTCTCCGGCTTCGCCCGCGCGCTCAAGGAGCTGGAAAAGAAAGGAGGTTTGCACAAAGATGCTGCCGCTCCGGCAGCCGCCTGATTCTTTCATTGTCAATTATCAATTTTTCAATTCTCAATTTTTTCCCCCTTCTTACCATGGCAGACGCCGCAACCATCTCCCTTGCGCCTGAGGAACAGGCAGTCATCTCGGCTCTCGAGAAACTCAATGTCATCCAGCTCAATAACGTCGTGAAGTACATGGAGCAGGAATACGGCATTTCCGCCGCCGCCCCGGTGGCCGTTGCCGCCGCCCCTGCCGGTGGGGCAGCCGGCGCCGCGCCCGCCGAGGAGAAGAGCAGCTACAATGTGGAACTCACCGATAGCGGCGCGCAGAAGATCGCGGTGATCAAGGCGCTGCGCGAGGTGACGGGCCTGGCCCTCGGCGATGCCAAGGCGATGGTGGACGGCGCGCCCAAGATGATCAAGGAAGGCGTGGCCAAAGAGGACGCCGAGAAGATGAAGA
>CAZAUW010000053.1:3892-6614 GCA_964488295.1 uncultured Candidatus Peribacteria bacterium | reverse complement strand
AAAAAGGGGGGGAAAAGTTGGTTAGACAAAAACAAGGTTTTTTTGCTATAATAAAAGGAAAAGGATTAAACTTATATTTAACTCATTTGAAGATTTTCAGGCCTGGGCAGAGCGGCGTCTTATTGCCATAAATGCCCCAACGGCACCTCATTCGGAGGAAGAGAGAGAGATTGCGGCCCTCGAACAGGGTGAAAAGGACAAAGCGGCGGCCAACACGCCCGGAGCAGCTTTGAATGCGGTGAACCGAGAGCGGCGGCAGTTGATGCACGATCTCGACAATGCGGCGAGGAAGGGATTTTTTGGCTATGTGATACCGTGGTACTACAAGCTTCGGCGCGAATGGAAAACCGATGCGGCTCTGGGAAAGGCGGCACGGGAATTGGTGAAGGAAAAGAATCCAGATCTGCGGCGGGGGAGGATCATGCGATTCCTTACGGGTGAAAATTATCTACCATCCATCGCCTTGGCGGAGGTGCAGAAGACCAAACAAGAGCTGGCCAAGATTCTCTTGGGCGAACTTGAGGGGCAGGGTAAGGAAGCAGCCGCTCGTAAGCATTTCTATCGAGGATTGAGTGCAAGTCTCTCGCACAGGCCGGTGACGGTGAGACTCAGTAGAGGGCGTCGTGCAAAGCTGGCCGATAGTCTGCGAAAATCCCAAGATAAAGCTGAAAAAACCATGAGGGAGCAACAGCTCTCGGTTCCACCGATTTTCCATCAGCTGCGCGAACAGGAATTGCAGCTGCGCGAAAAGCTCGATGCGCTCGGAGTGGTCCCGCACGGACAGGAAATGGATGCGCTCATCGATGATAACCGTATGGGCGGGCGAAAGCTGATCAATTTAGTGAAGAAACATCCCGGACTCGATTCGTGGGCACAAGAAGATTTGGTATCTCGCGCCCACAAGTTGCGCGGTGGTGGATGGTTCGGGACACGCTTCGGCATGTCTGAGAAGACCTTCTATAACCTTGCAGATACACGGGCATCTGCGATGCGTTATGCCTCGTTTGAGGGGCGGTTACAATATTTAAAAACTATGCCAGATCAAGATACCCGTTCGGGCCAAATCAAATTGTGGGTCATGCCTCCAGGTAAACAGCGCAAACGCATGTGCATCGTGGGAAGGAAAGGCAAGTTCTTGCATGTGAAAGAATGGAATGCCGCTCCCACTGAGCGGACGCAGTTTGGCGTTATAGACGTTGAAACGGGGAAACTGACAGAGCGTGAACCCTCCACAGGCGGCTTTACAATGCCCATGCAACTCGGTGACTCTTCCCTTAATATTTTATGACCACTGTTCCCAGTTCCACAGGGGATATTGAGCAGTATTTCTTGGGTTTGGAGAACGCCGTCGTGCGCGACGAATCGGATGCCCGCGAGCGCGACGAGCTGCTCGACGAACTCTATGCCGTCAATAGCGATGATCGCGCCATCGCCACGTTCTCGCAAGCGTTCCAGTCCCGGTTGCAGAAATTTTTCGATCGTCAGGCAACGATAGCTGACGAAGACGAGAAGGACGCACATCGGCGCATGCATGCATTACAGCAAACGCATATCGCGGCAGATGATCCTGTGTCGCTTGATCGGCAGCATTACTGCCAGAGTATTTACCAAGCAGTCGGTCACGAGAGGCGGGATGTGTGGCAGGACTTGGTTACTGAGGAAGAGCGGACAGCGAAAGACAAGCAGCGTGAACAGAAGGCATCTGATGAGAAGAGCAAGAAGCACATATATGAACAATTGTAAGGGCCAGAATCGCCGAATTTGAAGTAAGAGCCTTGAGGAAATCATGCAAGCCTCTGGAAAACACCAAAATTCCAATAGAGCAGATTAATCATTTAGAATTGATAAATTGCTGATTTTCAATTTTTATGTTATAATATTAACTGTGGCTGAAATACCTCGCAATTTAGATAGCAGGATGAACAAGCCCGCTCATGATGAAAGCACGCGGCGAATTTACGATGCCTTGGCACCTCGATTAGGCCTACCGGATTTTGATCACTTGGGTCTCACACCAAATGCCGAGCAATTGATCATCAATAATCTTCATACGCATTTCATGCTGACGCGTGGAGACATTCGTGATCTGCTCAACGACGATTTTGCTCGTTTGCACCAAGTGGGACGTACGGCAAATACCGAAGCGCCTCTTGCAAGAAATGATCAATCCATACCTTTGGCTGAAGCCGTGGTGGAGACTTTTTTGCGAAATGCAGACCCGCAGGAAATCCAGCAACTCATCGACCAGTCTCACATTGGCATTACCCGCCACAATGGTGTGTGGGAATCGATGACACCGATTGTCATTGCCGGAGTGAGATATTGGGTCACCATCAATCCCCGCAACGGTCTATGGAGGGGGACTCCAGCAGAAATCCGCAATCGCCTTACAAATCTTGAGACAAGCGATGCCGGTATTCAATTGCTGGATGATGCCGGCCGTATGGTTCCAAGTCGGGATCTGGCCCCATTGCTCGATGCAATAATGAATGCCAGCTTTTTGGCTGTGGGTAGGGACAATCATGAAGAGCAGCAAACATTGCAGCAAGCATTGACTCTTCATGCTCCACTTAGTCGCCTGGAGTCAGCAAGCAACAGCCGGCTTCGCTATCTGGCTGAGGCGGCAATAGAACTCCATGGCCCGGCTCTCATGGTCGGACTCGATGCGGGAAATGAGCATGTGAACAGACTACAGGCCCGCAGTACTATCGTTTCGGCACTG
>CAZAUW010000053.1:0-3882 GCA_964488295.1 uncultured Candidatus Peribacteria bacterium | reverse complement strand
CCATCCTTATTTCTGAGGAAGCGAAATGGAAAGAGGTAAACGTACTACGTGCATCTGTAGCGGCAGAGGAGGGACAGCTTACTAATGTGCAAACAGCGTGGGATACTGAGGATGCGCGGTTTCATACCGAGACCAATGCTTATACTCGATCGTTGAGTGTTTGGGAGCATCAGGATCGTTTGCATCAGCAAGGGTTAGCTCAGCAGCAGAGGTATGACGCTGAATTTGCGGATGCCCAAAAGGCATACTACGCGATTCCGGCATTCAATAGGGGAGCTGCCCCCACTGCGAGAGCGGCAACGGTTCCCACTCCACCCGGAGCCAAACCTGTGAATGATGTTGTTCCCTTGCATTATCCACCGCTGACTTTAACTCATTTTGGCGTGGTGACTAATCGGGATGAAATGAGGGCAAAACGCGTGGAACTGAGGAACGCACATAGGGCGTTGGAAGCGGCAGTACGGAAATTTGAAGAGAGAGAACACGCATTTACACAGATAAACGCAGCTTTTGCCACCCTTGGTATTACTCGTGATGAATTTCCAAGTTTCAACCATTACTTTCAACCACGCACAAATGATATTGATCATGATCAACTGAGGGCGAATGATAATTTTGCCGACGTTGTGAGAGAGATAAAGGCCAACATGCCGGAAGGACTGAAGACGGCCGATGAGTACGCAAAGGAAATGACAGCGGAACGTGGAAAGGCGAGAGCCCTCACGGGTGATGTTGTTTGCTGGAGAATCATCGAGCTTGCGTTGCAACGCGAATTGCCGAGCGAGCAGGTGCGGCCGACGCTTCTCTACCTGCAGTCCCGCCTGCAGCGCTCACGTGCATCTGAACAGATGCTTGAGGAGATCAGCGAAGAACGGTTGCCCGAGGCGGGTAATGAACATCATGAAATAGAACATTGGAATGAACAGAGGAGACAGTATGAGGAGCGTCCCTATGGCACAACGACGGCTATGGGTGCGGCTGGTGGGGTCGCATTGGGGACTGTATCGGCACTTACATCAGGACTCCTTTCCGGTTCCATTCCGGTTTTTGGCACAGCCGTTGCGGGTGGGATGCTTGGCAATACATTGGGTATACAACTAGGAGGGGGCGTGATTACTCGCACGGTACTCGCAACCGTTGGGGCCGCGGCAGGTACGGTAGTTGGTGTTCTGGTCGCGCCATTTCCATTGCTCACAGGGCCGGCTGCAGGGGTAGCAATAGGATGGGCTGCATCGCGCCAGAGACTGCGCGAGACGGCGTTGCAAAGCTATGAGCAACGACTCTTTCGCCATGAGGACGAGGGGGGCATCGGTTTGGGCCTCCACGATGATCCCATGCAGTTTAAATTCCGGCCGAGCTTCCTCAAGCGCGTGTATTTCCGCGCGAAGTACCTCACAGAACAATGGCCTCCGGCCGAGAGCCATGATCCCACCCTTCCTGGCAGGCTCCCGCCAACCCATATGCGGGAATTCCTCAGCCGCATTCGTCAGGCCATTTTGCAGGGAGCGAGTGACAGTTCATTTGTTCGCGCAGGCAAGAGGACCGACGAGATATTGGCGATGAATGAAGATGAAAAGAGACAAATCGGCGTAAGTGATGTGATGTCTGCGGAGCAGCGAATTGCGGCTGCCGAGAATGCATTACAGAGCGATGAGAAGAATTATTTACACCAGCATGCGAAAGCCATCCAGAGCATGGCCATGCACGCGTACCAGCCAGTGCAGAGTTGGATTCGCCAGCGTCAGACAGATCCGTCGCCATTGAGAAGGCGAGTTGCAGGTATGTCGAGACCTCTGAGGCCTCTTTGGAATGCCCTGAGGTCGTGGTGGTGATTTTAGCTAAGAATAGATGCAAATAAAAGTATTGCTTATTTTTTAATTTGTATTATAATAAAATTTGCTGATCTTTCACATCTACTTCTTGTCGAGCCAATACGGCTCACGGGTGTGGAATCAGTAACAAAGGAGTTTCTCATGAGTACGGCAATCGTGATCGGTTTGGTCGTTGGAATCGTTGTTCTGTTGGTCGGGATCTTGGCGGTTGGATTTGCCTTCTCGTCATACATCAAAGGTCGAAAGTATGATGAGAGCGCCGCTGGGGCAGCGGCCCCGGCCGTCCGGAACACGGCCATTCTGTCCCTTGTCGTGGGTACGTTCTTGGGCCTGTTTTTGGGGATCGTGGGAGGCTGTGCGCTGTTGTATGCGCTTGGTCTAGTCTACATCCCGGGTTCCAAGATCGATGCTCCCGTAGCCGGCAGCGTGAAGTTCGATCCCGAAACCCGAATTCTGACATACGAGGGAAGTGTCCCCTCGCATTGTCTTTTCGGTGTTAAGGAAATCGAGAAGAACGAACTGCAGACAGGCATCACCCCGGTCGTAGTGCCCGCGACCACCGAGAGGGTCCAAGTATGCTTCGTCCGTAACGGGACGGAGTTCTCGCAGTTTGTGCTGGTGCAAACCCCGAAGAAGTAGATCCCGATCAGTACTGCCGAGGCATGCGCTTCGGCACCGAAGACCCAGGCATCGCGCTTGGGTCTTTTCGGCATCAGGGGATTTGTATCCGCGTATTGGGGGGGGCTGTGATGTTGATAGGTTGTGTGGTTGTGACGGTCATCTCGACTGTCAAGGTGACGTTTTGGATTGCACCTGTTGCGGATGGGACTGGGAGGATAGTATTGGGAGGCAAGGTCATCTTTGTTCCCGCCGGAACGGCAATGAACGTCGGACTCGTGAGTGTCATGACTGTCCCGGGTGCGGCACCGGGAAGGACGTTCGGCGGCAATGCAATCGTTTCACCGGGCGGTATGGTGATCGTTGTGTTTGGTGCCAACACGAGTTGGTTTGGCAATGTGAGGACGCCAGTCGGGGTATTGATCGTCGTGCCAGGAGGAATGTCGACCGTGATGTTCGGCGGCAGAGAAAGGGTTACGGAGTTGGCTTGCACGTTCACAGAAGGCGGCAAATTAATAATCACGCTGATTCCTTTGCCATCGATAATGTCCTGGATACGATCAATGTAGCTGCGCCCGCCGACGGCAAACGTTCCTACCCCCATGAGCCGCATGACGTCGCGAAGGACGACCAGCTGTACGAAGCCATCGGTTTTCAACAGGTCCTTTCTCTCCTGTTCAGTGCCCGCATTATCCCACTTCAATACGAACGCTTCAGCGATCTTCCGCACTTCCTCCTTCATTCCTTTTTCGTCGAAGCCATCGCGTGGGTCAGGTAGGGTGAGTGCCGTTACACTTCCGCCTTTCTGCTTCGCCTCGGCCTCGCGCGAAGCTTGCAGGTTAATGTAAAGCCGCGCCAGCTCCGTGGCATGCTTGATGCCCTTGAGTGATGCGGAGGTGTCGCCGCCCATGCCCTCCAGGCTCGATACTGTATCGAGACGCGTCCAGAGGCCGCGGCTCGGGTCTTCCGGAGTTCCCACGATGCCAGAGAACATCGCGTCCCATTCTTTGGCGATGTTCAATTCCTCGATGGGTGTGATGATGCGGTTTTGCTTTGCCAGCTCAAGCGCATGCTTGCCGTCTTTCTTGTGCGTGGTCAGGAGACCGAGTACCACAGCATTGGCGCATTTTTGGGCGAAGAATTTCTCCATCTTCGAGACACGATTGTCCCAATGGGCATGGTCCACGCCGCCTTCGCCGATAATCGTTGCATATTCGCGCGGCTTTCCCGCCAGAATACGCTGGATGGCATCGTGTGCCTCGCCGGCATTGCCGCCGAAACGCGGTGCGTACGTACCCTGCAGTGCTGTAGCGTTGATGTAGGAGTAGCCGTTGTTGAGACGTAAGGGGCTGAACGGGAGAATGCCGGGTGTGTTTGCGAATTTCAAGTCGTTGACGATCTGGCGGTACTCCCCGGCTTTGGACACCAAAAA
>CAZAUW010000052.1:0-6689 GCA_964488295.1 uncultured Candidatus Peribacteria bacterium | reverse complement strand
AGGTCGCCCGCTTGGGTTGTACAGTTGTGGGGTGGGGGTTTTTTGTCCTGGGGACGCTGGTAAATGCTTCCCTGGATGCCGGCTTGGCCGTCCGGGCGCTTTTTGGGCCCCCAGTAGTCCATCCCGCCCTGGTCGGCGCTCATCATTTTCTCCACCGTCCAGCCAAACGTCTGCTCGTAGAACTTTCTGGCACGCTCAATATTGTCGGCCTGGATCTCGAAGTGGATGACGGGTGCGCTCATGGGTGCGGGGGAAGGAATATCTTCCATCCTACTCCGCCACTCCCGGATTGCCATCAAATGCCCCGGTTTTTTCCGGCCGTTTGCTGCGCTCAACCCTTGGCGTACTTGCGGCCTGTCTTCTCGGTGACGACGATGCGGAAGAGGGTGGAGGATTTTTCATTGACCTTCAACGCCATGGGGCCGTTTGTGAACGAGAAGGGGACCGCAATGCCCACGTCTTCCTGGATGCCGCCGATGCGATGCGTGAGGAGCTCCACCACCTTTACCGCCTCAGGCTTCCTCAGTTCGTCAAAATCCAATTCCTCGAACGTGCCCCAGCACATCACGCTCCTCCACTGCCGGTCGCGCTGCCTCTCCACCTGGAAACACACCAGCGGATTTGCCCGCAGCATGTCGACTTTCTTCCCCTCCGTCGTCTGCCCGTAGAGGACGTTTTGATGGTACACGTAGGCCATCGGCACCACGTAGGGCTTGCGACTGTCGGTGCAGCCCAAATGGCCGAAGACTTCGCTCTCGAGGAGCGAATCCATCTCCGCATCGGACAGCACTGCGTACATGGGTACAGCATAGCAGCCGAGTGCGCGTGCTCCTATCGCATGTGCCGTTCGATGTCCCGCGCCCACTCTTTGGGAGAGGGGAGGAACGCGATGCTGCGGCCGCCGCCCGTGTCGAACCACAGGTTGCCGTAATCGAGCACGCGGCAGAGGATCCCGCGCTTCTGCGCCTCCACCATCTTGATTTTGGCCAGCACGATCTCATCGGCGGTGTCCACGAACCACAGTTTGCGGGTGAGGAAGAGGATCCGCTTGTTTGTGAGGATGATGTCCGTCACGTTCTCGCTTAAGAGAAAGTGAAAGAACCAGTGTTGCACGAGGACGGCGGCGAGAAGACCTGCGAGCATGACCCCCTCTGACACTCGCATCGATGCCCCGTGGAGCGCCATTCCTGTTGCCAGCACCGCGATGCACAGCAGGAGCAGCAACGCATACGCACCGGCAGCCGGCAGCCGCTTCATCCAATGGCGGTGGGCAGAGCGCACCATCGTCTCGTCCTTGCTCATCAAGGGCAGGGAGCTTGCGGATTTCCATGGGAGCTGGTCGAGGACATCCATGTCACGATAGCGGGAACGTGAGGCCGAATGCGTAAGAGGAGAGGATGAAGATGAGCAGAGTTGTGAGGAGGTAGAGGGCCAGAAGCAGAGCATGCGCGCGTCCACGGCCCGAGGCGTCCCCCAGGCTCTGAAAAATCGCCGCGCGCTTGCGGCAGATGCGCAGGTACTCGAGCGCAATTGCCGCCGTGGCGGCCACCGACAGCGCCTGGATGCCGAGGAAGAGCAGGGTGGAGGAGCTCACAAGACGCACGCAGAATACCCCTCCACCGCTGCTGGACATAGCGTGCGCTTCTTTCCATCGTTGCTTGTTTGCCGCGTGGTTTTCTCTCGACAGCCGCCACCCCGGCGTTACACTGGTTCCCTTTGGGTATCCTCTCGCCCGCCCGCGGCGCCGACCGGCCATCGGTCGCATCGGCATTGTCCGGGATGATCCTGCGAACACTACGGCGGATTGCTGTCGCCACCACGGCCGCGATCGGGGGGATGCTGGCGCCCCACTCGCTGCCGTCCCATGCGCAAGACACGGCCATCCCCGTGCATGCGGCATTCGACATCGCCCGCGACAAGGCCATCCGCACGCTCATTGCCAAGCTGGATAGCGACAATTTCTACGAGCGGGAGGACGGCTCCTCGAAACTCAAGGAACGGATCATCGCCGATGTGCGCATGACAAAGAAGCCGCTTGCCTGGAAGCACCTGATCGATCCGGCCACCGCCAAAAGCCCCGAGGACCGGCGGCGGCGGGAAGCACTGATGGAGGTGATGGAAGCCGAGGAAGTGGAGATCCTCTGGGAGCCCGTGAACGTTACCTGCCTGCCCGACCGCACGCCCCAGACGTCGGCGAAGGATTTTCTTACGCCCCTGCGGCGCTCGATAGGCGACCGCATCGACATTCCCACAAACGGCCAGCATCTCTGGAGAGCCGGCATCGATCCGACCTTCCGCTACGAGAGGACGCAGGAATGCGGCGCTCTCCTGCAGTCACTCATGGCCGACGGCCGCCACGTACATGTGCGCGAAAGCGACGCGGGCACCCTTACCCTGGATCTCGTGCACTGGCAGCCGTGCTACTCGGCCGACGGCGCGGTGCTCGCGCAGTGCTGGCAGGGGAGCATCCCGCGCATCAGGGCATTGCCCAGGAGGTGCATCAAAGTCGAATTCACCGCGCTGTCGCCGGGCATGATGCTCAGTTCGATGCATGTGCTCGCGGCCGAAGCCAGGGTCTTGGGCGGGCGCGGCGGGGTGCCGGTCATGCTCATGTCGCCGCCCGACGATTCCGCGACGTACGTCCTGCTCGAGATACCCGAAGGACCCCAGGCGGCGACGCTGGAGCTGCTCGTGCAAGCGCGCGCGATGCGCCTTGCGCATCATGAATTCCACGACCTCACGCAACAACAATCCTTCGTCATCGATGGCTTTGAATACCGCCTGCATCCCCTGGAGTACGATCGCGAGGCAAAATGCTACTGCCTCACCATGGATATTCCCGACTGTCCGGCTATCCTCGGCAAGCGCGCCTCCTGCACGGCCTTCGAAGGCGATGTTGCGCTCGGTCGCAGTCTTGGCACGCACAATGCGGAGACCCGACAAGTCCATTGGCGATTCTCGCAGCGCCCCACGCGCGTCGCGTTTGACATCCCGAGGGTCGCGCAGGAAACACGCAAGAATTGCCGTTTCCATTTCGAGGGCATTCCCAGCTATGCCGATATGACGCCGTAGCAGCCTGGAATGCAACCCATCCACCGCCATGTTGCTGCGCTTCGACGGCACTCGGGATGGAGTTGTTCAATGCCCGATGCTACTCAACCAAGACAGCACCGTGCTGGCCAGGTTTTCTGCCGTCTGCACGGCGACAGTTCCGGCCTCAATCACTGCCGAGACGGTTGCCTTGGCGGCACTCACGATCTGATTACCCATCGACGACACCACCGCTGACGCTGCGCCTTCACGCGTCCCTGTAAATTCGGTCGGTGCCGCTGGGGGTGTAGCCGTACCGGCTACCGTCGTTTCCTGTTGTGGCATGGATTTGAATGAAGGATTAGGCGCGGTTGCCGGTTGGAAAGTGTTCTGTGCAGACGGTACAGCCGCGGGCAATCTGTCCGGGGTATGCGCTGTCGTGCCGGCATTCTGAGTGCCGTTCGTGCGGTTCGCCGAATTCGACGCCGCGATTTGGCCATTCCCGTGTCCGGTCGTTTGGCCGGGTGTGCGGATGCCAGCGCCGCCAGCCTGGGTCCCGGTGTTCCCGACACTGGGGCTACCGATGCCACCGGTCAAGCCGCCGCCAGTCGTTCCCCCGGCTGCATTGCCGTTCGTTCCCTGTGCCGTGCTGCCCCCGATGCCACCGCCGCGTGTGCCGCCGGCTCCCGTGGTTCCCGTCGTTCCCCTGCCCGGACAATCCTGCGGACAGTAGTAGGGAGGGCCGATGTGGCCCGGCACGAGCAGGCCTGTTTCATAGCTTTCGCAGATGCCGTCGCCGCAGTCGTTGCACTGCCGCACCTGCCAGCCGCAGTGGCCATCGGGTTTGCGTTCGCAGATACCGGTAGGCCCGGCAACGGTGCCATCGGCACAGAAGAAATTCGGCATTCCCAAGGGGGGGCCGCAGTCCTGCGGACTGCAGGATGGAGCGCCTCCGGTATTCCCGCCGGTCGTCGAGCCTCCATTGTTCCCTCCGGCGCCGTTTGCCCCGCCGAAGGTTCCTCCCACTGTTCCGCTCGCGCCGATGTTGCCCGCGTTGGTTGCGACGCCGGTGGAACCGATTTGCCCGTTGCCGCTGTCGGTGCCGCCCGAGATCCCTCCAATGGACCCGATCGTGCCTCCCGCATTTCCTGTTTGGCCGGAGATCATCCCGCCAACACCGGTATTGCCGCCGCCGAAGAGACCGCCGATGATCCCGCCCGCGTTCCCGGCGATCTGCCCGAGATTCGATATTCCGATACCGCCCAGATTCGTACTTCCCTGGATGCCCGCGCCCCCGATGCCACCCGTGAATCCGCCGCGAGTAGCTTGCGTAAAGCGCGGGGTGCCGTACGGATCGTTGCTTCCAGGCTTGTACTCGTAGTCAAACGAACCTATCTGATTGGGTACGGTCCAACCGCCCTTCGCATTGATTGTGCAATCCGCATTGCATCCGTCGCCGCCGCCCAGCATCCCGTTGGACCCGCCGTGGTCGCACTGCTCGTTGGCATCTTGCATGCCGTTGCCGCAGGTATCGCGTTTCGCCGGGATTCCCACAAAGGGCGGCATGCCCGTTTTGTCCTCCCAGTTATTGCAGAGGTTGGTGAACGGGCATCCGAGCGCGGGGGGGAAGCAACGGCTCTCCATCTTGCATCGTGTGGTGCAGCAGTAGCCGACGCCGGGCATCCCATTCTGGCCGAAACCGTAATCACACTCTTCACCGGGGTCGGGCTTGCCGTTACCGCACAGGCTCTGATCGGCGTAGACGCAGGTATCAGTGCTTGTGTCGCAGAGGGGGAATCCCTTGGCGGCGCAGTCGCTATCCTGCAGGCACTCCACGCACTGGTGCATGCGCATGTTGCAGCGCGGCCCGCCGAAGCACGGCCGGCCTTGCACGCAATCGCAGACACCGTTGCTGCACAAGTTGCCCTCGCACTGGGTATTTGCCGTGCAGGATCCCCCAGGTAGTAAGGTGCAATTCGCCGCGCACTGGTCGCCGTTCGTCCCGTTCCCTACGCCGTCGTCGCACCCCTCGCCCGGTTCCACGATCCCATTGCCGCACATCGGCGGCCTCGATGACCCGGCTGTCTGCGCATGCAGGGCAGATTGGGAATCCTGCCAGGATAGACAGACGATGCCGGTCACAAGCATCGATCCGGCGACAATGGACGCCAGCATGCGCAACGGGTTTCGTTGATGGTGGGACATAGTGAGGAAGGGGAAATGTAGTCAGTGATTATTCATCGTCAGTAACCGACGCTCCGTAGCCACGAGGCGACGCCGCCAGCCAAGTCACCCGCCGCTTCGATGACGAATGTGACTACACTCACCACAGCCGACACCGTTGCCCTGGCAGCGCTCACGATTTGGTTACCCATGGAGGAGAGAACGCCCGAAGCAGCCCCTTCTCTGGGTTCTGCCATGTTGGCCATGGATGAGAGGGGTGAGGGAGCCTGCGCGGAAGCGTCCCCCCCTGCTATCTGTGCATGGAGATCAAGCCTGGCATCCTGGAATGACACAAGAGCGATAGCTGCCAGCAAGCTGGAAGTGGCTATGACAGCCACAGTAGCATCCAGAATGTGCAGGAAGTGGTGGAACATACGCAGGTTCGATATTTGTTACCACCAGTATACTCCACTTTTGGCTTCCAGACAATGAGAATACGGGGTCGGGCGCGGGACGTTCCGCGTCCTTATGGAACCGGTTTTTCCTCTAACTGAAGCCATTTTCAGGTTGCCGGTTTTTTGATCCATCGGGAGCCGATATTCCTACCTTCCTCGGACTCGCAGAATGATGGCCTATGACCCATTCCTCGATCCACCGTCGTCTCGTGGCGGCATTCCTCCTTCTCTCGTTCCTTCCGTCAATTGTGCTCGGGAAGGGCCATCCCCAGGGGGAATGGACGGCGCACCCGCCGCTCCATATCGAACGCGCTTCCGCGTCCATCCCTTCCGGCTACACGCCGCAGCAGATCCGCCATGCCTATGGGTTCGATCAGCTCTCCGGCCAAGGCAAGGGTCAAATAATCGGCATCGTCGACGCGTTCGATGCGCCGAGTATCGCCAAAGACCTTGGCATGTTCATCGATACGTATCATTTGCAGGCGATGAATGGTGTGCCGGGTAACACCGCGTGTACGGTTTCAAAAGGCCCGCACCCGTGTTTCCAGCAATTATTCACGCAAAAATCCAAGCCTGCGGCGGACGCGGGGTGGGCGCTCGAGACGTCGCTCGACGTGGAATGGGCGCACGCGGCCGCCCCGATGTCCGATATTCTCTTAGTCGAGACGAAGAACGCGGCGCTCACGAACCTGCTTGCGGGCGTCGACAAAGCGGTGAGGGCCAAAGCCCGGATTATTTCGATGAGCTGGGGTGGCCCTGAGTTTGCCGCCGAGCCGCGCTACGACGCGCATTTCAAACAAGACGGCGTCGCATTCCTGGCGTCTTCCGGCGACGACGGCGCCGGGCAGAGTTTCCCGGCCAGTTCGCCCTACGTCCTCGTGGTCGGCGGCACCAGCCTGTCGCTCGATGATGCGGGCAAGAGCCTGAAGGAAACCGCCTGGAAAGGCTCGGGCGGGGGAGTGAGTGCCTTCGAAGCTGAGCCGCCCTACCAGCGCGTGTTCGGTGTCGATACCTTGGGCAAGCGCGCCGGGCCCGACATCT
>CAZAUW010000051.1:0-6720 GCA_964488295.1 uncultured Candidatus Peribacteria bacterium | reverse complement strand
TCGACGGGCGCCCAGCGGGTGAAGGGCAGGGGCGGTTGAGGGGGGAGGAAGAAACAGGCGGGCGACACGGCCGCCCGGCCTGCCGAGCGCCCCGCCGTGGGGCATTTTGACTGCGTTGGGCTCTCCCGGAGGGTTTCGCGCGTCGTGCGCGTTCTTTTGGCCACTTTCTGTCTTCCCCCAGACCAAAAAACATGCTATACTGAAGAGAAATGCCCGCTGCGCCCGCCAACACCCCCGCGCCTGTCCCGGCACCGGCCCCCAAAGGCCCCGCGCCTGCGCCCGTGCAGCCGGCTGGAGCGGCACCAGCCGCGCCCGCCAGGAAGCTGATTCTGATCGTGGAGGACGAGCGCCCGCTGGCCCACGCGCTGGAGCTCAAAGTGTCGCACGAGGGTTTCGCCACCCGTGTGGCGCTCAACGGCGGCGAAGGACTCAAGGAAGCGCTCACCGGCAAGTACGACATGATCCTTCTCGATCTCATCATGCCCGAGCTCGACGGGTTTTCGCTGCTCAAGGCGGTCCGGGAGAAGGGCATCAAGACGCCGGTGATCGTGCTGAGTAACTTGGGCCAAGAGGAGGACAAGGCGAAAGCGAAGGGGCTCGGGGTGCTCGACTACTTCGTGAAGGCCAACACGCCGATTGCCGACATCGTGAAAAAAGTAAAATCCTCCCTCTAATAATTCCCCCTGCGAGACGTATGAGTAACGCTTCCCCGACTTGCGGCCGAAGAAACAAGAAACAAGAAGCAAGATACAAACGGCCGTCATTGTATCTTGTATCTTGTATCTTGGAATTTTTTGCCTGACCCGGGTCATTTTTTACACACACTTCACACCAATTATCCAATGCCCCTCAACGACGCCGAGATCGGCAAGATCCTCGTAGAGCAGAGTTATGTGAGCAACGACGAGCTTGAGCGGTCCCTCTCGCAGGCCAGGGACCGTGACGTGCCGCTCAAGCTCGTGCTCTTCGAGGCCGGGCTCCTGACGCAGAATTTGTATGAGAGCGCCATGGCGGAGTACTACAAGCTGCC
The DNA here is from genome assembly GCA_964488295.1 of uncultured Candidatus Peribacteria bacterium. Taxonomy (GTDB): domain Bacteria; phylum Patescibacteriota; class Gracilibacteria; order Peribacterales; family Peribacteraceae; genus CAZAUW01. The sequence continues at coordinate 5,690 of CAZAUW010000051.1, read as the reverse complement.
GTTCTTCGATATCCAGAAAACCCCTCCGGCACCGGAGGTGGTGTCGTCGCTGCCCGAGGAGATCGCACGCGCGTACTCTGTGGCGGTTGTGCAGCGCGACGCCAACGGCGTCACCGTCGCCACATCGGACCCTGGCAATCCTGCGCCCGATGAAGCGCTCAGGCTGAACTTGGGCCAGACGACGGCGCAGTTCCCCAAGAGCGACCCGGATGCCAGGGGAAAGTCGTCACCCCCCAAGACCGCAGCGGGGTACTTCCCCTTCACGCGCCAGAAGGCCCCCGCCGAGCGCCTGCGCTATCCGGGGCGCATCACCCTCGCCTACGCGCCGGGCTCCACCGTGGAGTCGCTCTTCTCGCATTACCGCAAGCCTCTTGCCACCCGTTTCCAGTCCATCATCAACGAGCAGAAGAAAGTGGCGCCCGAGATCATCACCGAAATCCTCAATGACGCGATCGAGCTGCGCGCCTCCGATATCCACTTTGAGCCGCAGGAGAAGATTGTCATCGTGCGTTTCCGCGTGGACGGCGTGATGCACGAGGCCGGCCGCATCCCCAAGGAGTACTACGAGGGAGTGGTGAACCGCATCAAGATCGAGGCGAACCTGCACATCGACGAGCACTACGCGGCCCAGGAGGGCGCCATCCGCTCCGAACCCCGGGGGGGCGGCTCCATGGACATCCGCGTCTCCATCGTGCCGATCGTGGACGGCGAGAAGATCGTGCTCCGTTTGCTCTCGGAGTACGTCCGCACGCTCACGCTCCTCGACCTGGGCTTCTCCGAGACCTACCGCAAGGTGCTCGAAGCCGCCGCGCACAAGCCCTTCGGCATGATCCTCACGACCGGCCCCACGGGCTCCGGGAAATCAACCACCCTCTACGCGCTCATGAAGATGCGCAACCATCCCGACGTGAACATCTCCACGATCGAGGATCCCGTGGAGTACAAGATCCCCGGTATCAACCACATCCAGGTGAATACCGAAAGCAACCTCACTTTCGCCAACGGGCTGCGGGCGCTCGTGCGCCAGGACCCCAACATCATCCTCGTGGGGGAAATCCGCGACGGCGAGACGGCGTCCATCGCCGTGAACGCGGCGCTGACGGGGCACCTGCTCTTTAGCACCCTCCACGCCAACGACGCCGCCACGGCCATCCCGCGCCTGCCCGACATGGGCGGGGCGCCGTGTCCGCCCGCCTCCACCCTGGATCTGGGGATCGGCCAGAGGCTAATGCGCCCGATCTGCCCGCAGGGCCGCTACAGTTATTCCATACCGTCCGCCGACGCCCACAAGCTGTTCCCGGGCGCCGACAAGTACTTCGTGAGCGCGGGGGACGTGCGCCTCTACAAGGGCAAAGGCTGCGAGGGGTGTGGCGGCACCGGCTACCGCGGACGGGTCGGCATCTACGAGCTGCTCGTCGTCACGCAGGAGGTCGAGGATTTGATCGTCAAGCGCGCCTCCAGCAGCGACTTGAACCGTATGGCGCGCAGCCAAGGGATGAAGCTGCTGTTCGACGACGGATTCGACAAGGTTCGTACGGGGATGACCACCATCGAGGAACTGTTGAGAGTAGCCGCCCCGCCCGATCTCCTCTCCTCCGCGCATGCCAAGAGTTAGGCTCCATAGCGGCCCCGCCTCTCACCGCAAGACCCGCGGCACAGCCGCGCTCAGATCCTGGGTGCGGATTCTGCGCGCAGCCGCAGCGCTCGTCTGGTTCCGCCATCGCGTCCGGCATGCCCAGCAAGCGGCCGAGAGGAATCTGCGCGCGGAACGCCTGCTGAGAGGTGCGGCTGCCGCCCTGCGCTGCCCTCCGTCCTGCAACATCCTCCGTGCTGATCCGTATGACCAATGATGACCGCGGCCCGTCTCGCGCTTCCCCGCCACCGGCCCCCGTCTTCCGCAGGAAAGAACTTCCAGACAGCCCTCTGACCCCGGATGGCGCCAAAAACGCCGCCGTGCCATCGCTGCCTCCGCAGGTCGCGACCCCGGCGGCCCCGCCGAAACAAGGTGACACCCCCGCTGCGACCAAGGTGTTTCCCCCGAAGGCCACCCCGGCCAATTCGCGCGAGACACTGCCCACAACCATTGTCCCCAAGGCCAAGGTGAGGCGCAAAAGCAGCGGTCTCACCGAGTTCCTGGAATCACTCAAGCACATCGGTCTCGGCCGCCACCGCATCCAGCTGGTGCAGAACCTCGCCATCATGCTCGAGGCGGGGCTCCCGCTCGTCGATTCGCTCAAAACACTCCAACTGGAGTCGCGCGGGCGCGCCGTCAAGGCCCTCCTCCAGCGCATCATCGACCGGGTGGAGAACGGGAGTGCGCTGTGGCGCGCCATGGACGAGGAAAAATTCTTCTCGCCGCACGCCATCGCGCTCGTGCGCATCGGCGAGGAGGCCGGAAACCTCGCCGAGAACATGGGGCACCTGGCGATACAGCAGGAGAAGGATCAGGCGCTGCGCAGCAAGATCACCATGGCGATGATCTACCCGTCCATCGTGCTCCTCATCACGATGGCCATCGTGGTGGGGTTGGGGATGTTCGTGTTGCCCAATCTCATCAATGTCCTCTACTCCATCCATGTGCCGCTTCCGCTCGTCACCCGCATCGTCATCGCCTTCACCAATTTCTTCGTCGTCTACGGCAAAATCGCGGTGCCGGCGTTCGCGGTGGTCGCCGCAGTCTTCGTTGCGCTCGCGCGGTTCACGCGCCTCAAAATTGCGGTGCAGTGGGTCACGCTGCGCATCCCCGGCATCGGGCGGCTGACGCGCGAGGCGACCATCGGGCGCTTCGGAGTGATCATGGGGGGCCTCCTGCAAGCGGGCGTGCCGGTGGTAGAAGCGATGCGGTCGCTGGCGGAAGTCACCCCGCTGGTGTCGTACAGGCATTTCTACGAACAGCTGCTGGAGCACGTGGCGGTGGGCGACTCCTTCACCAAGAGCTTCGAGGCCATCAAGGGGAGCCACACACTGCTCCCCGTCTCGGTCCAGCAGCTCGTGATGACCGGAGAAAAGTCGGGGAGGCTGAGCGCGCTCCTCCTCAAGATCGCCGACATCTACGAGAAGAAAGCCAACGATACGGCGCAGAAACTCCCCGTCATCCTGGAGCCCATCCTCCTCGTCTTCATGGCGGGACTCGTGGGCACCATCGCTTTCTCCATCATCATCCCGATCTACTCGATTGTGGGGAGTGTGGCGCACTAAGGTCTATCGGTGTAGGGGTGTATGGGTATATGGGTGCACGCAAAAATCAGGTTTGCTTCTGGGTACGTCAAATCGACATACCCATACACTCATATACCCATACACTCTCTTGTCAATTCTCCTCCCACCCAAAACCCATTACGATGCTCGCATGCACCGCGGTTTCGCCTTGCTGGAAATGCTCCTGGTCGTGGGGATCATCGGGATCCTCACCGCCCTCTCGATACCCGCACTGCACGAGTACGAAGTGCGCGGCGACTTGGACAATGCCACCCAGCAGGCCACGCAGGGATTGGCCCGTGCCAAGCTGAAATCCCAAAACGGTGACAAAGACTCCCCGTGGGGGTTCTACGTGCCGAGCGGCACGCTCTACAAAGGAGCATCGTACGCCGGCCGGGATACCCAGTTCGACGAAGTGTACCCCATGCCATCCACCATCGCGGTGAGCGGACTCCTCGATGTGTCCTACTCGCGACTCAAGGGCCTTCCCAGTGCCACCGGCAGCATCACCCTGCGTGACTTGAACAACGACCAGCGCATCATCTCGGTAACGATCGCGGTGAATTCGCAGTCCATCGCCACCAACCAGAGCGATGTGATCGCCCTGTGCTACAAGGGCAATACGATTTCCGTCCCCGATTCCACACTGCCCTACTATGAGTCCAAAGGTGCCACGCTCGGTGCGTGTGCCGGGGCCAGCAGCAGCATGGCGTCATCCAGCCATTCCAGCGCCGCCAGCAGCACGGCGTCATCGGCGGGCGGCGGCAATGGGGGTGGTGGTGGAGGCGGAGGAGGCGGCACTTCGACCTGTCCCTCGAAGTACAGTCTCGGCTCCAACCAACTCATCACGTTTACCGCCGCATCCAATGTCACCTTCACCAACCTGGCGGCACTCATTACCTACGGCGCCGGCGGGCCCCCCGTGGATGTCCATGTCTGCTACTCCACCGACGGCGCCAATTCGTGGTCGGCGCTCTTCGGCGGCAACGGCAATTGCAAGGGCACCAACGGCAACGCCTTCGGCAGCGCCGTCCAGGCCAACGGCACCGACGTGAAAACGCGTTCCTTCAGCGTCAACCAGACGCTTGTGTTGCGGGTGAACGGCATGTACAAGCAGCGGGGTTGGTTGGCCTTTGACGAAACATTCGATTCCACCGACAAGACCGGCCACATCCTGTTCCTCAAAAACGGCGACACAGTCAATAACCTGCCTGGCTTCGGCAACCAGACCTCGCTCAAAAGTTACCTGGTCGGCAAAGGGAAGGCCAATGCCCAGGGCATCGTCACCATCGGCCAGTGCGAACTCCTGAGCGTGGCAGAACTGGGGACCCTCAACACCCTCTCCGCGGATTTCCAGGACGATGTGCTGGACATGCAGTTTAATTGATGGGGATGAAGAGGGGTGAGATCTGCCGTCGCTCTCACGTTTTGGCGGACAGGCGGTGCAGAAGAGCAAGAGGATGTTGTCCTTTCCCATCCTCCGGCTTTTCTTACTCCTCTCCATCCTCTTACTCTTGCCTTCGGCAGCGGGTACCATCGACATCCGTGACCCCTGCACGTGCGCGATCACGGAAAGGCTTCTTGCTCGTCGAGATCCTCCTCGGCATCGCGATCTTTGCGCTCTTCCTGGGAGCGGCCGGCCTCACGATGCTCTATGGGCAGCAGAGCACCGCCAGTGCGGGCGACCAGACACGCGGGCTCTATGCGGCTGAGCGCGCGCTGGAGGCATCGCGCGCCATCCGCGACGGCGGATTCGCCTCGCTCAACGCCGGGACCCACGGCATACAGCTCGGCCCCGCGGGCACGTGGATCTACAACGGCAACTCGGTGACGCTCAGCGGGGGGTATGTCGTGAGCGTCAACGTGTCCGCGCAGGCGGGCGACTGGATGACGTTGACGGCCACCTCGAAGTGGAAACACGGCTACAACCGCTCCGGTAGCATCCTCCTCACAAGCGACCTGACGGATTGGCGATCAACCCGCGCGACGGGGGACTGGTCGTCGCCCACGGTGGAGGGCAGCTACCTGGATAACGGGAACCCGGTCTTCAGCGACATCGCGGTGTCGGGGAACTACCTCTTCGCCTCGAGCGACATCACGGGCGGCGGGGCGGGGCTCTACATCTTCGACATCACCAATACCGCCGCGCCCGCGCGGGTGGACTCCTCATTCTCCCTTGGCGTCGCCGCCTACCAGATGGCGGTGCGGGGCACGATCCTCTACATCCTCACAGGTGACGCCGCCAGGGAACTGCGTGCCTACGATATTTCCTCGCCCTCCACTCTCTCTGCGGCGAACCTTCTCTCCAGCTACGATTTACCCGGCAGCGGTTTGGGATTGTCGATGGCGATGCGGGGATCCGCGCTCTACGTGGGCGCGCAAGCCGGGGGAGCCAATCAGTTCTACTCCTTCACCGTCTCCAATACCGGTTCCATCGCACTGCTCTCGGCCCTGTCGTACTCCTACGACGTGAACGGCATCGCGCTCAGCGG
>CAZAUW010000050.1:0-6835 GCA_964488295.1 uncultured Candidatus Peribacteria bacterium | reverse complement strand
AGAAACTATTCTGCGGATGTGATGAGCACGCGATGGAAAGGATTTCATAGGCCCTACTTCGTAATTAGCGCCATAACGACGAGTTTGCTGATAATTTTCCTCTTGGCCAGTAGCGCACTCAGATCGGCTTACGACTATACATCAATAACGGCTCTCATCTTGACGGCATGCGTCTTGGCTTGGTGTCATCCATTTGCACTTCTTCCCTTGCCCCCATCGACCTCAAGGATGTTACGATGGGCGTATGGCTTGGTTGTAACGTTCATTGTGTATGAAATGATTTCGGGTTACGCAAATTCATTACCCGATTCTGATCCTGAAATGAGCTTGTTATACCTGCCGCTAATCTACCCGTACCTGATTTCTTTTTTTGGATTGGTAATAGCTGTTGTGATATACGCGCTATCAAACCTCTGGAAAGGTCTCTGAAAAAAGATTGTTGCGCCGTGCCGCGTTCATGGCAATTCTCGTACGCAAAAAGAGTTCATTGACCATGCAAAGATTACCGTCTAAAAAACGGAATTTGTGGAGGAATCCCTGGATTCTCGTTTTGGAACCAAATTTTCAATTCTCAATTATTAATTTGTGCCACTCCTCCAGAATTTTTCTCTCTTCCCTGCTCAATTTCTTCGGGATCTCGACTTTGACCGTCACATACTGGTCGCCGTGGCGCGACGTATTGAGGACGGGCATCCCTTTGCCTTTGATGCGCAGGACCTGATCGGGTTGGGTTCCCTCGGGGATCTTGAGCATCACCGGTCCATGGACCGTTTCGACGGGCCGCTCGGCGCCCAGGATCGCATCGAGCGCGAAGACCGTGAGCTCTGTGTGCACATCGTCCCCCTCGCGGCGGAAACGCTTGTCGGGCTGCACGCGCACCTGGACGTACAGGTCGCCTGCCGCGCTGCCCTGCCTGCCCGCGTCGCCCTGGCCGCGCAGACGCAGCCTCTGGCCGTCGTCGATGCCGGGAGGGATGTCAACGACCACCTCATGGCTCCTCTGGAGCCGCCCCTCGCCCCTGCACTGGGAGCAGGGTTTTTCGGGCACCTTGCCCGACCCGCGGCAGACGGGGCAGAGAGTCCGTTGCTGGATCGTGCCGAAGAACGATTGCGCGGTGCGCGTCACTTGCCCCGTGCCGCCGCATTCCTTGCATGTGACGACGGCGGATCCCTTCTCGGCTCCCGAGCCGTTGCAGTGATCGCAGGTGACGAACGTGCGGATCGAAAATGTCTTGCGCGCGCCGGTCACACTCTCCAGGAAGGGGATGGTGACCGTGAGTTCTTTGTCGTCCCCCTGCTCGCGCTCTTGCGCGCGGCTGCGGCCGCCGCCGAAGAAACTTTCGAACAGATCGGAGAAATTGCCGGCATCGCCGCCCGTGAAGGAGGAGAAATCGAATCCCCCGAAGCCCCCGCTAAAGCCCGCGCCCGGGTTGAAGCCGCCTGCGCCGTTTCCCGCCGTGCCGAACTGGTCGTACATCTGCTTCTTCTGTGGGTTACTGAGCACTTCGTAGGCTTCGTTCACTTCCTTGAATTTCCGCTCCGCCTCCTTCTTCGCCTCCCCTGAGCCCGTGGAAGAATGCTTATCCGGATGCAGCTCTTTGCTGAGCTTGCGGTACGCCTTCTTGATGTCATCCGCTGATGCGCCGCGCGAAAGGCCGAGAACTTCGTAGTAGTCCTTGGGCATAGGATAAGTATAGGTTGGATATGGTAAAAAGAGCCAGCTGATGCGGCGTTTTTGGTTACTGGTTACTAGTTATTAGTTTGTAGTTTTTAGTCGAACCAATAACCAGTCACCAATAACTAATAACCTTTTAAGGAAGCCAAAAAACTGCTATAATACCAGGATTTGAACAAACGCCACACATTGCTCTCCGGCCTCTTCTGCGCCCTCGCGTTCTCGTATGCGGCGCTGCTCACGGCCGGCGTGGCGGCGCCCGGGATGGCGGGCGGACTGGCGTCGGTCTTCGTGTCGACGACGCCCCAGCAGGTGTGGGCCACGATCTCGGCGAGGCTCGTGGATAGCGGCGCCACCATCCCGGCCAATACGAACACGATCTTCCATCTGCCGTACTCGATGAAACCGATCGACCGCGAGGTGCTGCTTGGCCACAAGGGAACTACGGTGCGCTACTGGGGGTACTGCTACCCGGAACCGGGCGACCCGCAAAACTTGCGGCAGACACGCGGGCTTCCCGGTAAATTTTTCCTCTCGGAAGCGGAACGCTACTGGCGGGCGCAGCAGGAACTGGCCAACAAACCCGTCTACTCGATTTTCAATCCGCCGCGCCCGCGCGACATCGCCTCCTTGGGGTACGCCGCGTCCAAGCCGGCGCTCGTGCGTCACCAGCTGGATACCTTCCGGCCGGGCATGACGTGCTTCATCTTAAGCCAGCAGCCGCTGCCCATCGGCACCGACCGTGACGGCGACGGGCTCAATATCAAGCAGGAACATGATATTGGCACCGATCCGAACAATCCCGACACCGACGGAGACGGCCTGCCGGACGGGCTGGAATTCCTCACGGGCACGAACCCCCTCAACCGCGACACCGACGGCGACGGCATCATCGACGGCATCGAGGATAAGAATCACAACGGCAAGGTGGATCCCGGCGAGACAGATCCGCGCAAAAAGGACACCGACGGCGACGGCCTGTGCGACGGGTACTGCCGCGTAAATAACGACAAGCGCATCTGCAACGACTACCTGGGCACCGACTGCGTCGATCTGCCCTACGGGCGCTGGGAAGGCGAGGACAAGAACCTCAATGGCACGGTGGATTCCGGCGAGACCGACCCCACCAAATGGAGCACCGGCGGCGACGGCGTGAGCGACGAGGAGCGGCTCTACGAGTGCTACCTGAAGGGTTCCTCTGGTTGTTAAAAAGGCGAATTTTTGTTACAATACTTCGATGCGTCCGTTTCTGACCGCCCTCGCCGTCACCCTGCTCCTGAGCCTGCCCGCGGCGGTGTATGCGCAGGAGTACATCACGCCCGAGACCTTCATCAATATCACGGGAGACCAGCGACTGGCCAACGAAATCAACGCCTACAACCAACAGCAGCAGCAAATCAACTCCCACCCCTCCACGTTGACGAATTGGTACGACAAGAGTTCGTCGTCGGCAGCGTCGTCGGTATCCGCGTCTTCGGACGCTGGCGCCGACGGGGGTACGGCGGCGGGTGGCGGTGATCAGGCCGACACGACGGGCGGCGACACGGCGGCGACCATCGATACGACGCAGACACTGGAGTCCACGGCGCTGCATTCCGGCGCGCCGCTCGCCGGCACCGGCCCCGCCGAGGACCTGACAATCGGCGCTGTGCTCTTCGCGGTTGGCCTGACGCTCTATCGCGTGCGCAGGATGGAGAAAAGCTTGTGACGTGTGCCTTCCCCCATTGGGGAAAGGGATGGTTTGATCTTGTACGGGTGGGAGTACCAAGACCTCACAGAACCGAAAACACCCCTGAGGGATGAGCAAAACCGCATGGATCTGGAAGTTTCTTTTGCCGTGTCGTTGTGGGGACTTTTCCCTCTGCTACCCTGCCATCGTGCACGCTCTCTCACTCACCGGCAAACGCTGGATCATGCGCCGTAACGCGCCTGCAGCCTCACCTTCGCCATCGCGGTTGCTGAGGGTCCTCTGCGAGGAACGCACGATCGAACCGTTGGATGCGGCCTGCGAGCTGGCATCATTCGGCATGGACGCGAATCTCTTTCCGGATTTCGCCAAGGTACTGGACCGCATCACGCAAGCGATACGGAAGAAGGAACACGTCGCGCTCTTCGGCGATTACGACTGCGACGGGATCACGGCCACGGCCCTGATGCTGCGCTACTTCCGGCGCAGGGGAATGGAACCGCTCGTGCGCCTGCCCCACCGCGTGCGCGACGGCTATGGGCTCAAGATGCCCGTGGTGGAGGAGTTGGCGCGGGCCGGAGTCCGGCTGCTCGTCACTCTTGATACCGGCATTTCGTCGGCACGAGAGATCGCTTGCACGAAAGCGAAGGGGATGGATGTCATCATCCTCGACCATCACCGCATGCCGCCCGTTCTTCCCGATGCGTGCGCTATCATTCATCCCGCGCTGGCGGATGCGAGCGCCGTCCATCCCTCCGCCGCGGGCATCGCCTGGAGCGTGGTGAGGGCGCTGGAAGAAGCGCAGGGGAACGGCGACTGGAGCGGGCGCGAGACGGACATCGCGCTGGGCGCCATGGGCACCGTAGCCGATTTGGTGGAGCTGCGGGGGGTGAACCGCACGCTCGTACATCGCGGGTTGCGGGCGCTGGGGGAGATCAGTGAGGGGCCGCTGCGCTTCCTGCAACTGCAGGCGGGGCTCCAGGGGATCCCCACGAGCCAAGACATCGCGTTCCGCCTGGCGCCGCGCATCAATGCCGCGGGCCGCATGGCCGATCCACTCATCGCGCTTTCGGCGCTCATGGGCGACCATGCGGCGCTCGTTCAGCTGGAGGACTTGAACCGCGAGCGCCAGCGCCTCGTCGCCGGCCTGCTGGAAGACAGCCTGCCGCAGGTGGAAGATTCACCATCCCCTTTCCTGTGCATGGCAAGCCCGCGCTTCTCGGCCGGCATCTGCGGGCTGCTCGCCGGCAAGCTCACCGAACGTTTCGGCAAGCCGAGCCTCGTGGCACATATCCAGGAGAACCTCTGCATCGGGTCGCTCAGGAGCATTCCCGGCTACAACATCATGGAAGCGCTGGAACATTGCAGCAGTCTCTTCCTCAATTTTGGGGGGCACGCGATGGCGGCGGGCTGCAGCTTTGCGGAAGATAATCTGCCACAGCTTTCGCGCCAACTCACCGATCACGCCTCGGCGGCGATCGCGGCGGACGATCTGGTCCCGTCGCTCTCGATTGATATGCAACTGGAAGCGTCTGACCTGACGCTCGAGGTGTGCGAAGAGCTGCGCATGCTCGAGCCCTTCGGCCAGGGCAACCCCGAGCCGGCATTCTTGATCAAAAACGCCATGCTGGAGCGTGCGCGCACCGTGGGCAGCGACGGCAGCCATCTGCAGGCGAGCCTGGGCGGCAAGAAAGTGATCGGCTTCCGGATGGGTCACTTGCTCGATGCCGCGCGCCGGCCGCTCGATATCGTCTGCCATGCGGCTGTCGACACCTGGCAGGGCGCGCGCGGGGTGCAGCTGCTCCTGAAAGACATGCGGGTGGTGCAGAAGGCCGCTACTGCGGAGCAACTGAATATCTCCCACTTGCGTGCGAACTGAAAAAAGAGTAGACTGGTCTATAGACTAGTTCGTTTCTCGCTCTCCCATGACCACTGTTGGTTCCTACGAAGCGAAGACTCACTTGCCCCAATTATTGGAGCGGGTTGCCAATGGCGAAAAAATTCTCATCACACGGCGTGGCAAGCCCGTTGCGGTACTCACCCCTCCCCCTAAGCAAGAGACAAACGACATCCGGAAAACAATCGCAGAATTCAAAAGCTACAGTAAACGGCAGCATAGGACGCTTGGGAAGCTCACGATTCGGGAAATGATTGAAGAGGGACGCCGTTTCTGATTCAGCCCCATGGTGTCACGCGCAACAAAATTGTCGGCACATGGATCATCGCCTGCATTCGTCCTCGATAGCTCCATTGCACTGGCTTGGTGCTTTCCCGATGAAGAGCCTCATGCCTCGTCATTCCTCGACCTGCTTGAAACGCACACCGCTCTCATCCCGCCCCTCTGGTACCTGGAGGTTGCCAATGCCCTGCTTGTGGGAGAACGCCGCAAGCGTTGCACTGCAGCCGATACCGCCCGGTGGATGTCTCATCTCCGATCTTTGCCTCTTAATATGGATGAACACTCTCATCTCCATGCATGGGACGAAACCCTGGCGCTGGCGCGTTCTCACACTCTGTCTGTCTACGACGCATCGTACCTGGAGTTGGCGCTTCGACGAGGGATACCGCTCGCTACTCTCGACCGTCATCTCGCGAGTGGGGCAAAACAAGCGGGGGTACAACTGTATCGCTCAATGAGAGGATGAGAATGGGGAAGGAATGGCGGTTCTCATACGGCTTCGCATTGTAAACGCCATTATTGTTCCTTGTGGCAATTCCATCTGTATCGGCGAAGCTACGCCTGTACCGCACTCATGACACAAGGCCTGATCAATAGCCTTTTCATCGCAAAGCCGTATCACTGCTTCAACCACGACTCGATCTTCCGTGGCGGCCGCGAGTCGGGCGGCGGGACATTTTTGCTGAGCGCATCGAAGAAGAAGTGGAAGATCTGGCTCATCTGGGGTTGCTTGATCTTGAGTCCGATGGGGGAGTCGCCGTAGCAGGCCAGGTAGAGCGCCGTGCCCACGAGGAAGACATTGGTGGCGCCGCGGCCGGCGGGAAATTCCTCGGGCGCAAAGTGCCGGGGATCGATCAGGCGGATGTACTCGGGCAGGAGCGTGCCCGACGCCTCGATGATCTCCACCGCCAGCGTGCGGGCGGACGCATCGCGCAGGAACTCATCCATGAATTTCGAGAGGCGCTCAGCGCCCATCTGCTGGTCGAAGGTGTTGGAGGTGAGCATACGGATGCGCGATATCCCTTCCTGCCTGGCCTCGTAGAGCAGGTCACGCAGGAGGCTCTTGATGCCCGATTTGCCCTCAAACACCTGGAGGGTGGGCACAAATCCCTCCCCGCCCCCGCGCTGGCGCAGCTCCTGGTCCACAAGCGGAATCGTCGCCGCAAGCTCGTCGAGCGCCGCCTTCTGCTCCTGCAGGTACGAGGCGATCCCCTCCGCGCCCGTCACACCGAAGTACTGGATGCCGTCGCGGATATAGATTTTCACAAGCCCCAACGACGCGAGCTTCTTGAGGT
>CAZAUW010000049.1:0-6898 GCA_964488295.1 uncultured Candidatus Peribacteria bacterium | reverse complement strand
CCGTCATCATGGAGCTTCTGCAGCGTGGACATCACCTGGATGCCCGACGCGGAATCGAGGTTGCCCGTGGGCTCGTCGGCGAAGATGATCTCGGGCTTGGCGCCGAGCGCGCGCGCGATGGCGACCCGCTGCTGCTGCCCGCCGGAGAGCTGGTTGGTGAAGTACGTGGCGCGCTCCCGCAATCCCACCGCCTCGATGGAGCGCATCGCCTTGCTTTCGCGTTCCGCCGGCTTGATGGTGGGGTGGTAGAGCAGCGGCAGGATGACGTTGTCGATCACCCGCGTGCGCGGGAGCAGGTTGAACGCCTGGAACACGAAGCTGACGCGCGTAGCGCGGATGGCGGCCAGACCGTCCTCGTCAATGTGGCTCACCGACTCGCCGCGGAAGAGGTAATCGCCGGACGTCGGCTGGTCGAGGAAGCCAAGGATATGCATCAGGGTGGATTTGCCCGAGCCCGACGGACCCATGATGGCCACGAATTCGCCCTGGTTGATCACCAGGTTGACCGCGTTGAGCACCTTCGTCTCCACTTCGCCGTTGAAGTACGACTTATGGAGGTCCTTGAGCGCGATGAGGGGATGGTTATGTGCAGGCACGGGCTGTTTTGGCGGAAATAATGAAAGCCGGTTCGTATGGCGTATGTGGTATATCGTATGTCGTATCGACGCTATTGAACCCCGACATACGACATACGAATATTATTTAATCAAAAGAACAACTGTCTCCCCTCCTTTCAATCCCTCCGTCACCTCCACCTCGCCCGATTCGCCCTGCATGCCGATCGTCACCGGCTGCTCGGTGATGCTGCCGTCGTGGCCGAGGATGCGGACGACCCGGCCGCTGCCGCTCGAGCCGTCAATCACCGCCCGGCCGGGGATCTTGACCACATTGGACTTTTCGCCCGTCTGGATGCGCACATCCCCCGTCATGCCCACTTTGAATTCCTCGTGGGGGTAATCGAAGTCGAGCTTCACACGGTACTTGGCGACGTTATCCACGAGCGTCTGGGCGGGATCCACCTCGCTCACGTGCAGTTTGTAATCAATTCCGGGGAACGCATCGAGCTGGATAGCGCCGGATTGCGACATCTGGACATTGGGAATATCCACTTCCGAGAGGAACGTTTCCACACGGTAGGGCGTGGATCCCAGCATAGTGATGGCGTCTGTGGTCGGGCTGATCTCGCCCACTTTGACGTCCACCTGCGTGATGGTGCCGTCGGTGGGAGCGGTGATGACGGTATCTTCCAGCGATGCGCGCGCGCCGTCCAGGCTCGCTTGCGCCTGGGCAAGGCGCGCTTGAGCCGCCTGGATGTCGGTGGGACGCGAGCCGGCTTTCTTCAGATCCAGCTGCGCCTGCGCCGATTGGATCGCCGTCTGGTAGGTGAGGATGTCTGACTGCGCCTTCTGCACGGCACCCTGCGCCGTCTGCTGGTTGGCACGCTCGGTGGCGATCTGCGTCTGCTGGGACGCAGCCAAATCCTGCAATGACTTCAGATCCGCTTGCAATGCGGTCACCGCGTTGTCGATGGAAGTCTTCTGCTTGGCGATGGCGTCGGTGTACGTCTGGCGCTTGGCGACGGTGAGGTAGCTTGTCGGCTGCAGGTTGGCGGTGAAGACATAGGCTCTTGCCACGGTCGTATTGGCATTGAGCACCTTAGCAAGGGCAAGCTGGTAGAGCGCCACCGCCGAGTCGTAGTCGGAAGCGGAAAGCCCGCGACTGCGCGCGTCCGCGATGCCTTGGGCGGCGGCATTCAATTGCGCCTGGAGGTCGTTGTAGCCGCCCGGGTTCTGTTTGACGATCGCGTCCTGGATGTCGTTATTCGCAAAGGTCTGCGTGACGGTGACGATCGCCTGCTCGGTAGCAGTGAATTGCGGCTCGATGTTGCTCTGGGTGAGGGCCACCTGGCCGGACACGTTCACATTCAGCTGCGCCGTGAGCGCGGCCAGCTTGTCCTTGGAGGCCTGCATCGAGTCCTGGGCCGTCTTGAGGGTGGTCTGGGCCACCTGCAGCGCCGCTTCTTTTCCCTCCAAATCGGCCTGGGCCACCGCGATGTCCTCGGGGCGCGTCCCCTCCTCCAGCGCCTGCAAGTCAGCGGCAGCCGCTGACACGGACGCGCGGGCGGACTCCACACTGGCGCCGAGCGCCCCCGCCCGCAGCGCCGCGAGCACTTGGCCGGCATGCACATGGTCGCCTTCCTTCACATTCACTTGCGACACCAAACCCGTCGTGCGGAAGCGCAGCGACAGGTCTTTTTCGGAGGTGACGGTCCCCACGGCCTCCACGGTCTGGCGCAAGTCGCCGACCGTCGCCTGGGCCGTGACATACTGGTGCTTGCGCGGGCGGATGGCAAACGCGATGCCGCCAATCAGCAAGGCGAGAATGACGCCCGCGGCAATGGACTTCTTGCGGTGCCGGCGGAGAGTGGAGAGGATGGGCATGGGATGGCTACGGGAAGGGTTATGGACGCGATGGCGGGATGGATCGGGTGTAGCGGTCGAAGAGTGTTTGGAGAATCCGCGCAAGCGATTCCTGGTCTTTTTGATCGAGAAGGCTCAGCACGCCGCAGATCACTTCTTTTCTCTTGCGCTGCTTGGCCTTCACCACGCCGCGCCCGAGCTGCGTAACCTGTAGACGGACGAGCTTGCGGTTGTTGTCATCGCGCAGGCGCTTGACCCACTTGAGCTTCACGAGCCGTTGCGCGAACGACGTGGCCGAGGGGGACGTGACGTGCAATTGGTCGGCCAGCTCTTTCATGGTGATGCCCGGCTGCGTGTGGATGATGACCATCGCATGCAGCTGGAGGAAATTGATCCCCTCGCGGCCCTTGGCGATGGCGGCCATGCGGTGGCGGAAGATCCGCCCGAGCTCATAGGTCACGCTCATGATGGTATCCAGTGGATCCTTCTGCTCCATAATCATTAATGTGATAAATTATTAGAGTAGCTAATAATAAGAAGGCAGCCACGCACCGTCAAGGCCTTTTCCTCGTTTTTTTCGCAGAATGAATAGGCTGGATTTTCAGGATCAACATTGCTTGAATGGCAGTAATTTCTTCCTCACCCTTATTCTCTATGCCCGAATCACCTCCTTATCCCTCCTCCGCAAACGGCGAGGCTTCGAAGGAAAAAAGGATCGACGTAAAAAGGGTCAATCGTCAGATTGCAATGGCAAAAACACCCGAAGAAAACAGGGATTTCCTCGATGGCAATAGGACACATGCAGAGCTTGAGCAGCTCTGGCCAAGGAAGTAATACCGGGAGAGCATAAAAAAAGCGGAGGCGCGAGGCTTCCGCTTTTTCATTGATTCACAAGAAAAGAACTACTGGCCTGCGCCCACATTGGCCGAGACGCTCATGGAAGCGCCGGCAGCGGGTGCCGTGGACGCGGTGGCGGACATCGCTTGCGCGCTCTCCGTGGAACCTGCCGTGCTCATCGCGGCACTGCTCGCCTCCATTGCGGCGGGCGAACTGTACTCGTTTGGCTGCTCGCTGGCCGTCTGGTCGCTATTCTGCAGCGACGCCGTGGTGTTGGATGAGCAACCGGGGAGGACCGTGAGCGCAAGACCGGTGGCCAGAGCCACGGCAGGCACTCCGAGCTTCCAAAGGGACATGGTGTTGTTGTCCATAGAAAAAGAGGGGAATGTGGAAAAGGATGTAAAAGACGCCTCATGGTGCAACGCGCGCAGTCGAAAGTCAAAGGGGATTTGAATCTGCCTTCCGCAGAATCACAATATGTCAAGAAAAAGGCACAACAAGCGCGATGCCCTTGCACAGACCTCAGCGCGGGTTCTGAGTTCAGGCGAAGGATCTTGGATCTTCCTGGCTACCCTGCCATCAGCCGCAGCGCCTCCCGCACCGCATCCTCCACAGGCCGCATCGCAATGCCCGATGACCGCAGCTTTTGTGTATTCAACGTGCAGTTGCTGCGCCCCGCCTTCACCACTTCCGGCAAATGATCCAACGTGAGGCGCTCAAACGAATGCGCGGGATCAACCATCTCCTTGTACAATTCCATGATCCGGTAGGGCGAGATTGTCCCTTCGTTGACCACGTTGAACGTCCCCGTTGCCCTGCGGTGGATGAGCTCTTTGGCCGCACGCAAAAAGTCGGGGAGGTAGGTGAGCGAATTTTTCATGTCGAGCACGCGCGCGTATTTGCGAAGCTTCACGATCAAATTGCGGTCGGACTGCGACCCGTCGAAGGGCATCCGCAGGCGCAGGTTGAGCACGGGGAAATCGTGAAACATCCGGTCAATCCACGCTTTGCTGCGCGCGTAGAAACTTCCCCAAAAATTCGGCGGGTCATCTTCGCCAAATCCCCTGCCCCCGTTATCGCCGCTGTAGATGCAGCCGGAGCTCAGATGCACCAGATAGACATTGCGACGCAAACATTCATCGAGCAACAGGAGCGGGCCTGTGACGTTACTGCGGATCGTCTCGAGCTTATGCTCCTCGCACCAGTCCACGTTGGGCCGTCCCGTCTTGCCGGCGCAGTTGATGACGATATTCGGCTTGTAGCCTTCGAAAGCGTCCTCAAGCGCCTTGTGGTCTGCGATATCCACCGATGGCGTATGGGCCTCGGGGTAGGCCGTCAAAAACTGCCGGCCCAGGTAGCCGCGCGCGCCGAGGAGCAGGATGGGCATGAAAAAATCATACCATGCGGAGAGTTCTCCATGCGCAGTGTAGCCAATGGTCGCAAAAAATTTGACAGTTTTTTTTCAAGTTTTATAATAACAATAATGCAGATGCTCGACACTCAACCTGAAACATTCGTTGAACAAGATGTCATCCTGCATGACTGCGACCCTCTCTGCAGAAGCCAGGGCAAGGTATTGCATGTCCGCGTTGAAGGAACCAGGGTCCTCATCGAAAAACTGGTGTCGGAGCAGCAGGGTGGCAAGGAAATTTTGAGTGATTTTTCCTGCGGAGATGCCGAGAGCGCGACTGCGAGAGCAAAAGATTGCGCCCAGATGCTCCATCGGCGACGGGTATTGTTTCAGGCGCTCCATGAGTGCGACACGCCTACCCTATGGACTGCAGTTGAATGGGGGGAGGGCATCGTGACCATGACCTACACCGAGCCATGCTGCGAACAGCGCGGGATTGTCGTGGACAATTCCGCAGAGGAATTGGCGGTGCAAAATCCCACACAGTGATCTATACTGTCAACCATGCCCCGTCCGCGCCGCAAAGCAAAGCGTCGTGCCAAGGCCTCCAAGCCGATGGATTTGGACGTGAGCCCGCGCACGCGCTCGGCCATCTCGGGCTTGCTGCAAATCGGCGCGGGGGTCTTCCTCTTCCTCGTGATGCTCGGGAATGCGGGCCAGACGGGCGACACCATCGCCCAGGGGGTGCGCAGCCTCTTTGGAAAATACGGGATGATCTTCCCGTTCTTCCTGATTGTCTCGGGCCTCGTGCACTGGGTGGCGCCCACGCGCGAGCGCAAAGCCACGCGGTCCTTTGGCCTGCTCATCGCCCTCTTCTCATTACTCGGTCTTGCCCACCTGCGCCTGCCCTTCGCCGACGTGTGGACGAACCGCGCCGACGCCGGAGGCGGCATCGGCTTCGTGATGAGCCTGCCCTTCCTGGCGTTCTTCAGCCCGGCCGTCGGCTATACGGTGCTGGCGACGGCGTTTTTGGTGGGGATGCTTCTGGCATTCGAGCCCGACATGGGCAAAGCAGCAGGATGGGTGACGGCGTTGGTGACGGGCGACGGGAAGCGCAGGCGCAAGGGGCCGATCGAAGTGGAACCCCAGCCCGTGATGACCGACGAAGACGCATGGCAGGACAAGGATGAAGAGGATGAGGACCTGGTGGAGAAAGACGAGGAAGCGCCCGAGCTCAATATCGTCCGTCCCCTCTTTGCCCAGAGCATCGTGAAGGAAAAGGCGCAGGAGACGATCAAGAAAGCCGCGGCCAAAGGTCCCAAACCCGATGAGCTGCAGATGAAAGACACCCGCTACGAGGAATGGACGTTCCCGGGTTTTGACCTGCTCGACCAATCCCAGAGCCACTTGATGGTGGATGACGAGGAATTGAAGAAGCAAGCGCGGTTGATCGAGGAAAAGCTCAAGGAATTCGGCATCGACGTGACGATGCGCGACGCCCGCCCCGGCCCGACGGTCACGCAGTTCACGCTTCAGCCCTCGGAGGGAGTGAAGCTCAGCAAGATCGCGAGCCTGAAAGACGACCTGTCGCTGGCGCTGGCTGCGCAAAGCCTGCGCATCGAGGCGCCGATCCCGGGCAAGGCGCTCGTGGGCATCGAGATGCCCAACGCCAAGCGGACGACCGTGCACCTGCGCGAGATCCTCGAGAGCCAGCCGTTCGTGCAGAGCAAATCGTCGCTCACGCTGCCGCTGGGGCGCGATGTCTCCGGCGACGCGGTGGTGGCCAGCCTCGAGGACATGCCGCACCTGCTCATCGCGGGCGCCACGGGCTCGGGGAAATCCGTCTGCATGAACACGTTCTTGACGGCACTCCTCTACCAGAACGCGCCCCACGAGCTCAAGTTCATCCTGATCGACCCCAAGCGGGTGGAATTGATGCCCTACGACGGCATCCCGCAGCTGCTCACGCCGGTGATCACCGAATCGGAGAGAGCGCTGCAGGGGCTCAGGTGGGCGGTGGCCGAAATGGGCCGGCGGCTCCACAGGTTCTCGGAGCAGCGCGTGCGCAACCTGGCTGAATATAACGAGAAGCAGACGGAGGAGGAGACCATGCTGCCCCGCATCGTCATCGTGGTGGACGAGTTGGCCGATCTGATGATGCGCCAATTCCGGCGCGATACCGAAACGATGGTGGCCAGGATCGCCCAGATGGCGCGCGCCACGGGCATGCATTTGATCATCGCCACGCAGCGCCCCAGCGTGGACGTCATCACCGGCCTCATCAAGGCCA
>CAZAUW010000048.1:0-6939 GCA_964488295.1 uncultured Candidatus Peribacteria bacterium | reverse complement strand
CCGGGATCCGGATTCTGTGCCTCGTAGCCGTAATGCATCAGCCACGGCCCCGCCGATGCTAACAAGGAGACGGGTTTCCCGTCCCTAAGCTACGCGCAAGACCTCAAGCATTACCTGGATAAGGCAGACAGCGCCTTCCGTGCCGGGACCATGGGCGCGGTCAAGCCGTTCGTGGCGAAGCCGAGGGGGAAGAGGGATGATGAGACCAATGGTTAGATGGTGAAATGGTTGAATGGTTGCCAACCATTTTGCCATTCAGCCATTCATCTATTTCTGAGCATCTCCACAGCTATCGAACTGCTTTGCAGCGCTCCATACACTGCCAGCGCCAGCGCATCCGCCGCGTCATCGGGCTTCGGGGTTTCCCGCAGGCGCAGCATCCGCACGAGCATCGCCTGCATCTGGCTTTTCGCCGCCTTGCCGTCTCCCGTGATGCACGATTTGAGCTGCAGCGGCGTGGGTTCCATGAGCGGCACAGCCGATTGCGAGAGCGTCAGGATGATCACGCCCCGCGCCTGCGCCACGTCGAACGCCGTCCGGGCGTTGGTGGCGAAGAACAGTTTTTCCACCACCGCGGTATCGGGTTTCATCTGGCGGATGTAGGCAGAGAGGTCGCTATGGATCTCCCCCAGGCGTTCATCGAACGCCGTGCCCGCCTCCGTTTCGAGCGTCAGCCATTCGCATACTCTTATATCGTGCGGCGATGCCGCCTCCACAAGCCCCAATCCGATGGTCGCGAGGCCGGGATCGATCCCCAATATTCTCATGGCGGGAGTGTATCATGGTGCATGCGCCAATCACCCGGATGTATTTCGATGGATTCCAAAATTGTATAAAAATAAAGAAAGATGATTCCGTCAATATCTAGCTGTCGGGCTCTCCGCTAGACTCCCGCCTGTTTTACCCCCTGTCCCCCTTTTTGTATGAACCGTGCCCTCACGCTCGCAGCCGCAAGCGCCCTGGTGCTCTGCCTGGGCTCCACGTCCGTGCTTGCCGATACGTCCATGATGGATGATCAAGGCTCCACTCCCCCCGCCAAACTCGCCGTGCCCGGCCCCTGCGACAAAGTGGGCGGCGGCGCAAAGAAGGCCAAGTGTCTGGCCAACTGGAAGAACATGGGCATGATGATGAAGGATGAAAATATGATGGAGCAGCAGGAGAAGAAAACGGAGAACATGATGAAGCACGAGACGAAGATGATGGATAAGCAGATGATGAAGATGCGCAAGAAGAGCACGCGCGACGTGCGCAAAGACGCGCGCAACCCCTGGCTCAACAGCCATGAGTCCACGCTCAAGCCGTTCCGCTTCTTCACTTCCAGCTCGGCCATGAGTTCCAGCGCCATGTCTGCCATGGGCACGAGTTCCGTGATGAGCAGCGCAGCGTCCAGCCATTAGAAGTGAGTAGGAACATTTGCATTCCACCAAAAAGCGGACCCGAGAGTCCGCTTTTTGGATGCAGGAGATACTATGTGTATGACTTCATCGCCCGAAACTTTTAAATGATAGCCCAATGGCGATTCCAATTTTTCTGATCAAGGATGGTGGGCGATGTACCAATAGTTACAACCTCTTCCAAATTCCAGTAGAAATCCGGCTTGGAACGAGATTCGGCCTTATGTGGAGTATCGGCGCAGAACGCCCAGAGTCTTGATACAGGAGTTGGACAGCGCTCTGGAATCGGACTTATCCGAGGCCGCGCTCAGTAAAGTGATGTAGGAGATAGCATCTGCACTCTGTAAAATAGGAGCATGAAGAAGATATTCACACTATTGGCCCTCATGGTATGCCTTTCTGGTTGTGCCTCAAAAGATACAAACACGGTTTCCGTAAGTTTTTCAACACCGGAGAGTTCGGATGCACAAATCTCAGAGTTTCCTTTGAATGAAAACGCTCCAATACTGGAAAAACGTTTTGGATTATGGATGAATGCCTGGCACAAGGTATTACCTCAACTACACATTCAAGATTTTGTATACGAAAAGGGACGTCATTTTTGGACTCAGCCTGGTTATGCGCTCAGTTCGGAGACTTTGGCTTCTATGAAAAAAAAGCCCGCAAATGATTTGTCGCCAGATGGAACAAAGACATTGTCGTATACCCCAGAGGGCTGTTTACCTGAACAGCAGCCATGCTTAGGAGATAGTGGCATCCTTTCGGTTGATGATTTATCTGAGAAGACAGGAAGGCAAATAGAAGTTGGTGATTCATTATTCTGGGATGATGCAACATGGCTTACGAAAGCCATATTCGCTGTTGTCACGCATCCAGCTGCTTGCAAGAAGTATGATGAGAATTGCCGCGTTCCTTATCTGTATGTCTACGATATCCAAAAAAATGTCATGTGGTCATATAGAGGACCGGAAGTCCAGGTTGCAGACTACCAAAAGACAGACTTCCCATCGCTTCGCTATCTGCGGGCTGTAACCAATCGTGATAAATAATTGTGGTGGGCGATGATGGACTTGAACCATCGACCTCGACATTATCAGTGTCGCGCTCTAACCACTGAGCTAATCGCCCCTAAAGCTCACAGAGGGTACCTGCGCAGGCAATCGGCATCAAGTTTTCGCCTCTTCAATGCCATTCCTGCAGCTTTATGCGCGTCGCGTCATCCAGATCCTGCGAGGGATCAGCCATCTGAGCCAATGCATCGGAGTAATCTTGCAGGCGCTGCGGGAATTGACGCCTCTGGGCCGATTCACGATACGTATCCATCACCGAGAGCAGGGCGGCGACCAGGGGCTTGGGATCTTTTTGCGATGCAATCAGGTCGCGCGCCGATTGCGCCCATTTGCCGCGCGCAAATTGTGGCGCGGGCTCGGCCGCGAGGTCGCAGACGGGGAACGCGAGTATGCGCAGTGTCCGGTAGGCGTCAGGCACCGTCGCCGGCAGGGTTGCCGCCCACGCGGCGGCCTGCAATTCGGGATGGGAGGAGGCCAGGAGCCAAAGGTCCGGATCCTGCGTCCACGAGAGTACCGTGAGGGTCACGCCCGGGTGCGCCAGGGAGTCTGCGAGCAGAACCGGCAACCGCCTTTGCGCTGCCAGTGAGGAGGGGATGGTCTGAGCAAGAGGATCCTCAAGCAGCTTCGTCACCTGCTCCTGATCATCGGCCTTGATGGCTTCGTCCACCGCCGTGAGGAACGAGGACAGACGCGCCGCGGTTTCGCGCGCTTGCGCGGCTGGAAACTGCAGGAGCGTGGGAACGACTGGCAGCGACTCTGCGAAGTCAATGCCGGTCTCAGGCGGCGTGAGGCGGCTGAGCGCTTGCAATTGCGCGCTCATGAAGTCATCAGGAATGCCGGGGAGTGCAGTCATATCGCCGGCCGATTGGAGGGGATCCAAATCGGATGGGAGGGCGGAGGGGTCAAAACGTCCTTGAAAACCCGCGGGGATGATGAGGCGGTACTGTGCTTTGGCGAGCAGCACAGGCGTTGTGAGCGCCGCCACGGATACGGACGTCGGTGACACACTCACGTAGAAGGCGCCGTGGAATCCCTGCAGCCGCAATCCGGCGGCATCGAGTGTCGAGAGCCCCTGCGCCGCCACGAGCGCGTCACCCTGGTACAAGCGGGTGCTAAGGTCCTCATGCGCCAGGCGGCCGTCCTGGGCGACGATGCCGTACATTCCGTCAGGAAATGAGAAGCGCTCCTCGTTGGCCGACCCGGCTGAGAGAGGGGAGTTTCCCAACGTGTCCGCGCGAAGGTTGCGGGAGCCTGAGAGGATCAGCGGCATCAGCAGGAAGAGGGCCAAAAGCGGCGCCGCCACGAAATGCCGATGGACGGTCTTGATGTGCATTTTTCCTTATATTATAGCAGAAAAGTCACTTTTTACCAATGCTTTCAAACGACGTCTGCCTCACAAGTTATTGGTTACTGGTTATTGGTTATTAGTTTAAATTTTCAACCAGTAACCAGTAACTAATAACCAGTAACCCGCAGTAACCATCTGACGTTACTTTTGATATATCTCCGTCACACTCTGTCCGCTCTCGATACTGTGGATCACTTTGGCGAGCAGGGGAGCGATGGGGAGGATAGTGAGTGAAGGCAGCGCCTTGGGGTTACAGGGGATGCTGTCGGTGATCACCACCTCGGCAAAGGCCGCTTCTTTCAAGCGGCCAATGGCCGGCCCCGAGAAGACCCCGTGCGTGGCAGCGGCGTAGATGTCTTTCTTCGCGCCCTGCTCCAGCAACACCTTCTTGGCCGAGAGCAGCGTGCCGGCGGTATCGATGATGTCGTCGAAGAGGATGCAGGTCTTGCCTTCGATATCACCCACCACCTCGTGCATCTCCGCCTTGTGGTGCCCCGGGCGGCTCTTATGGAGGATCGCGAGTTCGGCGCCCATCATGTCGGCGAACTTCTTGGCCCTCTTGGCGCCGCCCACGTCCGGAGCCACCACCACCGGGTCTTTGAGCTTCTTCTTGGCAAAGTAATCGGTGAAGATCGGGCGGGCGGCCAGGGCGTCGGCGGGGATGGAGAAGAAACCCTGGATCTGGTCGGAGTGCAATTCGAGGGTGATGACGTGGTCGGCGCCGGCTTCCTCCAGCAAATGCGCCATCAGCTTGGCCGAGATCGGCTCGCGCGGCTCCGCCACGCGGTCCTGCCTGGCGTACGGAAAGTGCGGCAGGATGACGTGCACGGTCTTGGCGAAGCTGAGCCTGGCCGCCTGGCACATCAAGAACAACTCCATCATATCCTCGTTGGCGTTGCGCGTACCCGTCTGGAGGATGTACACGTCCTTCCCGCGCACGGACTCCGAATATTTCACATAGTTCTCCCCGCAGCTGAATTTCTTGAGTTCCACGCCGCCCAACTTGATCCCGAGTAGCCTTGCGAGCGCTTGTGCCAGGGCCGGGTGGGAGGATCCGCTGAAGAGGTACATGGGAGTGTCGCAGGGTCTGTACTACGTCTACAGTATAGCAGAATGCAGGTGCGTTTTACACTCTCGACGGGCACGGCCGTCACCGAAGACGACGCGCCATTTATGCTCGGCACCATCGCCGACATCCTCATCCATCCCGATACCGGCCGCATCGAGGGGTTTTTCGTGCGCACCGGCGGCGTCTTCCATGGCGCGACGCTCTTCCTCGCTTCGCTTGATATCCTGCGCTGGGGCACGCGCGTCACCGTGCGCGACCCCGATGCGCTCTCCCCGCCCGAAGACCGCATCCGGCTTCAGGCGCTCCTGGAAGATCCCCGCCGCGTCGTCGGCCAGCCCATGCGCACCGAGAGCGGCAAATACCTCGGGCGGTGCAGGGACGTGCAATTCGATACCAATACCTTCATCGTTGAATGGGTCTTCCCCAGGCGCATGCTACGCTGGGGCGTGCCGATACCGCTCAACCAGGTTTTGGAGGTGCGCAAGCACGCCATCGTCGTGCGCGACACGGCCATGCCCGTGTCAGACCGCGCCGCGAACATCCCGCTCCTGGAGCAGGTGCCGAAAGCGGCGTAGGAGGGGAATATCTTAAAATGTCTGCGAGACCGTGTCGGTAAAGAATCCGACGATGACGCGCGCGAAGAGCACGACGAGCAAGCCGATGATCACGTAGAGGATGGTCTTCTTGGCCTTGTCCTTCTGGGCGTCCTCGCCCTGCGAGACGATCAGGCGGATGCCCGCGATGACGATGAAGACGACGGCCAGGAGGGCCAGGAAATCGAGCACGAAGATGAGCGCGCGGATGATGACGTTACGGATGTCGCCCTGGTTAGCCGCCGCGGGTGTGCCGGGGATGGCGGGAATTTGTCCCCCGAATTGGCCTGTTTGCGCGGCAAAGACGTTGCCCACGAAAGCGCCGGCCGACATGAGCGCGAATGTTGTGGAGAAGGAGACGCGTTGCAAGAGCGACATAAGTGAGGGGGAATTGCCGCTATTGTTACTGACGATCTTTGTTTTGCGCAAGCGGCGTTGGGGAATGAACTTGACTCTATGTCATTGAATATGTTTTTTCACCCTTCTGAGAAGCGCGGATGCTTCGAAGAAGGGTGCCCGAGCGAGCCTGCCTGCCGAAGGCAGGTCGAGGCGTGGCTGGCTCAAGGTCAAGCGTGGTAAAGGAACCAATGAAATCAAAGAACATCAGGAAGGTTCCGCATCGTTGTTTTCCTCTCGATCATTTGTTGTGCAAAAACCCGATCACGATGAGCAGAATGGCCGGGAGGATGAGCCAGAACTCCTGGTAGGTGATCATGAGCGGCATGAGGGCGCTCTGCTGGATGACCGGCGCCAGCGCGGTCGGTTGTGCCATGCCTGTTTGGAGCAGGGGAACCCCGGCGATGTATGACAGCACGACGGTGAGCAGCAGGCCGGCGCTCGCGATGCCAAAGAGAGTCGTGAACACCATGTTCATCACGCCGTTGGGTTGCTTGATGTACTGAATGTCGAAGCCGGCCTTCACCGCCAGCGCGACGATGACGACGATGAAGAGCACCAGCTTGACGGTTGAAATCATCCCCGTATCCACCGACAGTCCCACGAAGCTCAGGACCGACCCTGATCCTCCAAGCAACTTCTGGAGCAAATTGCCGAATGCCTGCACCGCGACGATGCCGATGTAGCTGCCGATGATGATCTTGACCGCCTCTTTCTTCCCGATGATGAAACTGTATGTCACCACCACCGCGAAGAACACGATGATGAAGAGGTCCCAGCTCAGCGTTACGTTCATAGTTGGAGATCTTAGCGCGGGATCGAATTCCTACGGATTGTTATACTGTTATATTGTTATATTGCTAGCAATGCATCGATCGAACTTTTGAGAAATCATGCGCATCGCTTGCGAACAATATAGCAATATAACAATTTAACAATTTTGATCCGTCATGTGACAATGCGAGCATGCGCCACGGCTTCCTCCTCATCGACAAACCCGTCGATATCACCAGCCAAGACGCGGTGGCGACGGTCCGCGGGCGGCTCCATTAGGCGGCAATAGGCCCCC
>CAZAUW010000047.1:0-7142 GCA_964488295.1 uncultured Candidatus Peribacteria bacterium | reverse complement strand
ACCGTTGGTGTCAAAGTGGAAGGTGCCGATCACGCCTGTGTAGCTCTTGAGGTTATTCAGGTACTGGCGGATTTGCTCTCCCGTGGTGGCGCCGCTCTTGAGGGCATCGGCAACCACTCCCATGGCGTCGTAGGGGAACGCCGCCCAGCCGATGGCCGCCTGGGGCTGGCCGTACTTCGCGGTGAACTGTTGCTCGAACGAAGTGCCCTCGCCCGCCGAGGGGACATCCACGATGTCCACGCCGTCGGCGGCGTCCTTGTCCACTTGGGCGATCAGGTTCGAGTCGGTGGTGTCGGCTCCCACGATGGGCTTGCTGAGGCCCGCTTCCTTATACTGCGCGATGATGGCGGCGTTGGTGGAGTCCGACTGGCCGTCGGGGAAGAAGACGTCAAATTTCATGCCCTTGAGGCGCGTGAGGAGCGAGCGGAAATCCTTGGTGCTCGGTTCCACGGTCTCGCTGAAGACCACGTTGTCGGCGCCCACTTGCCTGGTGACGGCATCGCGCAGCGCGGTGGCGTAATCCGTGTTCTCCGCGATGATCGCCACTTTCTTGTAGCCCGTCTTCTTAAAGTAAGCGGCCATGGCGACGGCGCGCAGCGCGTCGCTCGGGTAATTGCGGAAGACGAAGTCGCCCGCCTTCGTGATGTCCGGGCTGCTGCTGCCTGGTGAGAAGAGAACCACCTTCGCCGCTTCGGCGATGGGCGCCGCGGCCAATGTCTCGCCGCTGCAGAACCCGCCGATGATCACCTGCACCTGGTCGACGGACGTGAGCTTCTGCGCAGCCGTGGCTGCATCGGAGCCGGTGCAACGGCCGTCCTCCGCCACCAGTTCCAGCTGTTTGCCATTGATGCCGCCGGCCGCGTTCACTTCGTCGATCTTCATCTTCGTGCCGTTGAGCATATCTTTGCCCAGCGCCGCCGCGTCGCCGGTGAGCGGTCCGATCAGGCCGATTTTGATGGTGCCGCCCTGCATGGCCGCCGCGGACGACATGGCTTGTGAGGAGGATTCAGACGATGTGCCGGTTTGGGTCGGCTGGCAGGCGCTCAAAAGGAGCGCAGCCGCTGCGAGGAGAGGAAGGAGACGTTTCATAAGAGGAGGGGAAAGGATTGGAGGCAATCATACGACTGATGACGGTTGAAGCCAAGCATGTTTACGAGCGGTTTGGTTAACCGGGGGTTTAAACCCCCGGTTAACTGAACGCTGAACCTCTGAAGCGTCGAGCCGCTTTCCTCAGTCTGTGGAATCAGCACCATGCTTCGACATTGCTCAGCATGACACTCCTCAATCTGTGGGATCGGCACCAAAGTATGCTTCGACAGGGCTCAGCATGACATTCTAGTCCGTCGGATCAACACCATACTTCGACTCCCTGCCTACCGGCAGGCAGGCGCTCAACATGACACTCCTCAGTCCGTTGGATCTGCCCCAAAGTATGGTTCGACAGGCTCACCATGACACTCCTCAATCTGTGGGATCGGCACCAAAGTAAATCTCTTGGAGTTTCTTCTCCTTCTTCACACTCGCCGGTGTTCCCTGGATGACGACTTCGCCCAGGTCCAGTACGATCACGCGGTCGCAGATGCGCGAAATGAACGGCAGGTCGTGCTCGATGATCAAAACCGTTTTCTTCTCGCGCCGCAGCTCGCCGATCAGATCGGCTACCTGCTGCGTCATCTTGGGCGACACCCCGGCCGTGGGCTCGTCGAGCAGGAAGAGCACCTTGCCGCTCCTGAGCGTGCGCGCGATCTCGAGCAGGCGCATCTGCCCGCCCGAGAGCGAGCCCGCTTTCTTCCTGGCATGCCCCGATAATCCCACCATCTCGAGCGTGCCTTTGGCCGCATGACGCAGGTTACCCAGTTGTTTGCGTTGATCCCGAGGGAGCGCTTCGAGGGCCACGAGAACATTCTCCTCCAGCGTCATCTCGCGGAAGATGCCGAAATTCTGGAACACCCGCCCGATGCCGAGTTTCGCCCTCCTGGAGGGAGAAATTTTCGTGATGTCGTTGCCGCCAAATTCGATGGATCCCGCGGTGGGCTTCAGGAATCCCGAGAGCACGTTGAAGAGCGTCGTCTTGCCCGAGCCGTTGGGGCCAATCAACCCCACCACTTCGCCTTCGTCCACGTCGAATGACACGTGCTTGAGGATTGTCTGGTCATTGAGCGTGAGCGAGATGTGCCGTAGCGACAGCAGGGGCATAGCCCAATGATAGCATGAACCTTGGTGTCGCTACTCCTCTTGCTTTCCCCCACCCGCCCCGCTCCGCGGGGCACCCTCCCCCATGGGGGAGGGATCGGGGTGGGGGAAAGAGCCGGGGAAGGCGCGCGCTCACGCTGCTTCCGCCGCGCGCCTCGCTTTGGCTTTCTGGCGGATGGTGCGCAGCGACGCCGAGAAAATCTTGATGAGTACGATGGCCTCGTCGATCAGGGAGAGCTGCTCCTCCTGCAGCCGGTGGCTTTTCTTCACATCGAGCAAATTGAGCCAGAAGTGCGACTCCTTGGCTTCCTTGAGGGCGATGCGCATGCGCATCACGAACTCGCGCTTGTCGAGCGACTCGTGCGCCTCGATGTAGTTGGCGCCGATGGAGCCCGAGGCGCGCAGCAGTTGGCGCACGTCATCGCTCATGATCATGGCGCGCGGGAGCTTGGCGACGAACAGGCGCACGTTGGCCGCAAAGCGCAGGGTGCGGTCCTCCAGGTTGTTCCTGGCGGCTTCCTGCACCGGTGGGGGAAGGGTGGCGGTTTCCATAGGGAAGAGAGAAGGGGAGTAAATAAAAAGGATGGCTCCATCATCGGCGGGTCCCTATGCCGTCAACCACGGGTTATTTCCCGATCATTGTGAGGGTGTTCGGTTTTTGTTTTCCCTACGCCACAAAAACGGTTCCATGAGGGCATGGAACGCCCCAGTGATTGCCGCAAGAACGCGCGGTGGATGCATCTTCTCCGCCTCGGGGAGGGCTTCGGTGGACGTGCGGCTTTGGGGGAAGAAGTTGCGCGAGCCAATGCAATGGCCCGATTCTCCGGAGCCCTTCCACTACATGCTGCGTACTTATAGACCGCTTATGTAAGACAAAAAGTAGAGTTCGCTTGATGCAAAAGTGCTACAATGGTCGCATGGCAGATGAGAGTATGAGCATATTCGATGCATTTACCAGGATATCTGATCAGGACGCCGAAATGCGAATGCACCCACGTGGTCAGTGTCTCCACGGATTTTTGGGATCTGATGAGTCATTAAAAGTACGTCTCGCTCAGGATGCCGAAATTATGCGTTCTCTGGGATTAGACTTCGACAAAGTCGCCGTGAGGATTGAAGAAATTTTTGCAACGCCAGATGATCTTTGGGGTCCTCATCCCATGCTCAAACTGCGATACATCGCGGGCATGCGTTGTCCTTGGAATGATTTTCTCTCCTCCAGCATTTTTTCCATGATTCCCGAAGTACGAGAGGTTGTTCTCATACATTCGAATAAAACGGAGGAAGCGATTTCTATTCTCCTTAGACATGAACCCGTGAGAGGAGATATCACCATTCAAAGTTACGGTGATTTAGTGCGTTCAAATTGTGCGATGATCTTATCCGATCTGCATCCACATCTTCTTCGTGAGCATCAGTTTCTTCAGGGATTATCGACACCATACCGCCTTCACCCAGATCGTCTTGAGGAATATCTGGGGCCTCTCAAATAACAGACAGACTCGTTGACCACTGTCTTCGACTCCGCTCCCTTCGACTTCGCTCCCTTCGACTTCGCTCAGGGTGACATGCCCATCACCGCGGGCAATTGATGCCTGTCATCGCGGGTATGGAAACCCGCTCTGATTCGTGGGAATTATTGATGCACCACCGCTTTCATGAATGCCGCGAAGAGCGGATGGGGCTTGTGGGGGCGGCTCTTGAACTCGGGGTGGAACTGGCTGCCGACCATGAAGGGGTGGTCTTTGATCTCCACGATCTCCATCAGGTCGCCCTTGGGCGAGTCACCCGAGATGACAAGGCCCTTCTCCTCCAGGCGCTTACGGAACGCATTGTTGAATTCGTAGCGGTGGCGGTGGCGTTCCGAGATCATTCCTTTGAATGGCCCTCTGCCGGGTTCAGCCGACGCATAGGCTTTGTACGCCTTCGTTGCGGGTTTGAGTTTGCAGGGATACGCCCCGAGCCGCAGCGTCCCTCCCTTGCTGCGTTCGTGGCTCTGGCCTGGAAGGAAATGCACCACGTATTTGCCGGGCGAGAGCTTCTTCTGTTCGTCAAATTCCTCGCTCGTGATCTGGGGGTCGCCCAACGCCTCGCGCGCGAACTCAATCGTCATGATCTGGGATCCCAGGCACAGCCCCAGGTAGGGGGTCTTCTTTGTCCTCGCGTAATGCGCCGCTGCGATCTTGCCCTCGATGCCGCGGCTGCCGAAGCCGCTGCTCACGATGATGCCGGCGCACTCCTTCAGTTTCTTCCATGTTTCCCGCCCTGCGCCAGACGAAGGGTTCTCCAATTTTTCCGAATCGATCCACACGATCTTCGCCCGGCGCTTCTGGAATACCGCCGCCGTCTTGATGGATTCGATCTGGCTCAGATAGGCGTCGTCCAGGCCGGTGTATTTGCCCACGAGCGCTATTTTCACTTCCTGCGTGGCCGCGTTGTGGCGCTTTTCGCCCGCTTCCCACTCGCGCATGTCGGGTTTGGCCGTGCCCAGCTCCAGCTGGTCGGCGATGATCTGCGCCATGCCGTGCTGCTGGAACCTGAGCGGCACGTCGTAAATGGAATGGACGGTGAGCGCGGGGATCACCGCGCGCCGCTCCACTCCGCAGAAGTGGCTGATTTTGTCGAGCAGGTCGGAGGGAATGGGATAATCGGCGCGGGCGAGGATCATGTCGGGCTGCAGGCCGATGCGCCGCAGCTCGCGCACCGAGAGTTGCGTCGGCTTCGTCTTGAGTTCCTTGCTCCCCGCCAGATAGGGGAGGAGGGTCAAATGGACATGGCAGACCCTGCTTGCGCCCATCTCGGCGCGCATCTGACGGACGGCTTCCAGGAACGGCTCGCCTTCGATGTCGCCCACCGTCCCGCCGATCTCGATGAGCATGATGTCGGCCTTGCTCTTCTGCGCCGCTTCCTGCATGCGGTCCTTAATGGCGTTGGTGATGTGCGGCACCACCTGGATCGTTTTGCCCAGGTAATCGCCGTGCCGCTCGTGCCCCAGCACCGACTGGTAAATCTGCCCGGTGGTCACGGTCGAGAGCTTACTCATGGGTTCATCAATGAACCGCTCGTAGTGGCCCAGATCCAGGTCCGTCTCCGCCCCGTCATCCGTCACGTACACCTCCCCGTGCTGGAACGGACTCATCGTGCCCGGATCCACGTTCAGGTAGGGATCGAGCTTCTGCACAAACACCGTGAATCCGCAGGCCTTCATGATCGCCCCGATGCTGGAAACCGCGATGCCTTTGCCAAGCGAACTGCAGACGCCGCCTGTGACTACGATAAAACGGGTGTCTGTTTGAGGTTTTTTTGACGATGAGCTTCCAGCTTCCAGCCCCCAGCTATCAGTTTTTGTCTTTACTGATTGCTGATTGCTGATTGCTGGTCGCTTCTCGGATTGATGCTTTTTTCCACGATTCTGGTTCTTTGGAGGAATCATACAAAAAATGGGCAATCCTGCGGGGGTGATTTCGAGGAGCCCGCCAGTATTCTACGCATCCTTTGGCGATATGCAAGCCAGTGCGTTTGAGTACGTTCTCAGTGCTACTTCCCTTCAAAACCGCGCAAGAGGCAGGCCTTGTATTCAGCTTGGATCTTCGCATATTTGCGTGCAATCCCGTCTTTTGACGAACAACGCACCACCTTTGGGATGCCGTCCGCTATTAGTACCGTGACGACCCCGATCTTCACGATGTCGTTTTTCCCGACTATTTTTCTCATCATTGGAATCGCATATGTTTCAGGATCTCTGCGGACCAACTCACCTGCGCCCAGAAAATCCGAATCAATACGGTCGGATATTCTCCCGTCCTGCCTGAGTATTCTCAAGGCCTCCCTTTCGGCCTGGTTTTTGGCAGATCCGTTCTTATAGCTTTCCGGCACGAGATTGTCATCGAACCTCATCTGGTCATGGCAAGCAGTGGCTGTGTTCATACTCATACTGAAGGTGGGGGAACGACCGATAGTAGTGCGGTTTTTGCATAAATCAAATTTTTTTCTCTACACAAAGAGAATTTTTGAGAACAGAAAAGAAAAATGTTGATTCGGGGCGAACTCTGTTTAGGATTTACCCGTTCTTCTCTTCACGTGAAGAACCAAGAGGGCGGTAGCCTCCGGGTGAGCACTCATATAAATATTTTTCGCTCAACCCCCGGAGAGTTATGCGCTCTCTCTTTGCTTGCGAACTTCTGTTGTCGGCTACTTTGCCCTTATTTTGCTGCCTTTCATCATCTTCTTCGCTTCCTTCGCTCCTTTCTTCATCATTTTCTCCAGATTGACCTTCGCGTCGCCCATCTTGGCGGTAGCAAAAGCCCGGGCCTTGCGGAGATTTCGCTGCACATCGTCGCTCTCCACGAAGGTCTTTACCTCATGCGCCAGCTTCTGGCCGTCTTTGGAGAGATGTTTGCCGAGCGCCTTGGCCGCATCCTCGGGTTTCTTGGCCTTCATCATCTCGTTGCGGAGCTTTTCATTGCTCAAGAGGTAACCGGCCAGCGCGCCGCCGAGAGCGCCCAGGAAGAGGGAGACTTTTTTCATAGTCGCGGTTGGGAAGAATAGAGGGATTGTAGGAGGGTGAGGGGAATGTTGCAAAGAATTTGTGGGGATTCGGTCATCATTGCTCAATAGAGTTTCTCAATTGTTGAAGGTCTTACTTTCTTTTTTCTGCCGCAAAAAAGAAAGTAACAAAGAAAAAGCCACCGCAAAATGCGCCCCACTCCGCTGTCCCGCCGCATTTTGCGGGCTCGAGACTAAACCCAGACTCCGTCGATACGTCAAATCGTCGTTCGCAGTGATGCCAATTGTTCCTCATTCACTACTTTCAGGAGCGCTTCGTCCGATGCCGTGCGGATAGCCGAGACGGTGCCGAACTTCTGGAGTAATTCTTTCTTAGTCCGGTCGCCGATGCCGGGGATGCCGTCGAGGATCGCGTGTTTGGCTTTCTTGGCGCCGCGCATTTT
>CAZAUW010000046.1:0-7170 GCA_964488295.1 uncultured Candidatus Peribacteria bacterium | reverse complement strand
CGGGGTCGTCACGATGTCCTCCGGCAACCATGCCCAGGCGATTGCCGCGGTGGCCCAGAAAATGGGCGTCATCGCGACCATCGTGATGCCGAAGAACGCGAATGCAATCAAGAAACGAAACGTAGGTGAGTTCGGCGCGGATATCGTGGAATGCGAACCCGGCGACCGGGCGCGCATCGAGAAAATGGAGGAAGTACGGCGCCACACGAATGCCGTGGTCATCCATCCGTACAACGATGAGCGCATCATTGCGGGGCAGGCCACGGCGGCCAAGGAATTGCTGGAGCAGGCGCCCGGCCTCGACGCTATCATCGTGCCCGTCGGCGGTGGGGGGCTTGTGAGCGGCACACTCCTGGCGGCGGAATATTTCTCTCCCCGCGTGAAAGTAATAGCCGGGGAGCCGACCGGTGCGGATGACGCTTACCGCTCGTTGCTTACAGGCTCCCTGCAGACAAATGAACGGGTCAGTACCGTCGCAGACGGCCTGATCGCTTCACTTGGGCATAAGACCTTCGGCATCATGCGCGAGCGGATGACGGCGGACGACATCATCCGCGTCGGCGATGCAGACATCGCGGCAGCCATGCGCATCCTCTGGGAGCGCTTGCATGTCACAATCGAGCCGTCTGGCGCCGTCGCCTATGCCGCAGTGCGGAAGGAACCGAGGCGTTTCTTCCGCCAAAAAATCGGCATCATCCTGAGCGGAGGAAACGTCGACCTGAGCCGCGTGCCATTTTTATCACCTTTCGACGAAACCCGGCCGCTTGCGGTTCGACCTTGAGGGCCTCCGAACGGCTGTTCCCGTGTGCGTAACGGTCAAGGGTGGGTGTAGATGCCCGTGAGTTCCGCATCGGCAAGCTTGTGCAGGGTGATGTCATGGCTCACGAATGCCCGTTCCGAGCCTGATGGCAAGGATTGCACATTGTTATCCAGTGCGTAGAGATGGAATGCGTAATGATGGACCTGCCCGGCAAGGAAACACGGCCCGTTGTATTTTGTATTGCCGAAATCAGTCATGCCCTCCAAGGCGGCTCCCGCAGAGAAATTCTCGGGAATACTCTTGGTATCGGCTGGAATGTTCCAGAGTTCCCAGTGCAGGCGCGAGCCCCCCACCGTATCGGTGTCGTCCACCGTGAGAGCAAATGATTTGGTCCCCTCCGGAGTTTTCTCACTGTGCAGGGGTGGATTCATGTTCTTCCCTTCGCAGGTGTAGACGGCTGGCATTTGCGAGTAGTCTGCGAAGGCGGGGCTCGAGAGCCGGAAGCTTCCAGGGGCCAGGGAAGCAAGGTACCCCGATGTTTTACTGCTTCCCCTGTAGCCGGCCAAAAAACCAATCCCGAACAGGATCACGGCGAAGATCAGATGTGTGGCCTTGAATCGTGATGACTGGCTTTCTGACATCTATAGCTGAGCATACCATGCCTTTCTGACTGGGGAAACTTGCCATGGGCCATTTGTCCATACCGACCGTATGCAGCAAAAAAACGAAAGCTCACAGATGGGTGTGCAGCTTGTGGAAGTACACGTACGACACCGCCAGGAGTGCGATGGCGATGAGGATCTGGATGACCATCGCGGCTACGAATCCATCCACCGCCACATTGGCCACGAGCGCCGAGACGAAATCAATCCCGAAGCCTACGTACGCCCATTCCTTGAGCCTGCCGGGTACCATGGGTAGCACCAGCGCGATGCCGCCCAGCGCCTTGGCGATCGTGATTTCGTAGCGGAAGTAATCGGGGAAACCGAGGTGGTGCATCAGGTCGATGGCCATTTGCGTATTGTAAAAGAGCACGGCTGGCAGAGCGATGAGGAGCACGAGGAGTATTGTAGACGTCCAGAAGATGATGTGGTCTTTCTTGGCGGAGGCCATGGGAGAGAGGGGGGAAGTGGATAGATCCTACCGTAGCCGAGACGCTGCGTCTCGGCTACGGGGTGAGAACCGGCCTGTTCTTCGCACATGCATCGATCTTCTCCGTAGCGGTATTGAACGTGCCGGCGATGACGATAAGCCATGCAGCAGTGGCATTCATGGGAGAAAAGAAGATCAGAGGATCGCCGCAAACTTGTCGAGGCTCTGGTTCCAGCCCATGGTGGCTGGCTCGGCCATTTCCTTGGGGTGCCCGCTGTGCACGATCGTCACTTTCGTCTTGCCAGGGGCAGCATCCTCAAACGTTGCCGTGACGGTCATTCCCTCATCGGGCCATTCGCCCGGCATGCCGTAGTCCTTAGGCGAGATGATGTTGCCGTGTTCGTCGGAGAAGTAATCGGTTGTGACGATTTTTTCCATGGGGACGATTTCCTTGAATGTGCCGGTGCTCCACATGTCTTTATCGAATTCGCTGCCTTTGGGCCCGTGCATGCAGTAGAGGTAGGTGCCCCCGATGCGGAAATCAATCTTGGCTGCCGGGCAGGTGAAATCCTTTGGCCCCCACCATTGCTTGATCATCGCGGGGTCGGTCCATGCCTGCCACACACGCTCGCGTGGGGCGTTGAAGATGCGGGTGATGACGATGTCGGTGCCTGCCATAGGAGAGGAGGGAACAGATACAAAACGAATTACCGCATGGTTTTCAGGTACGCTTCGAGGGAATCGAGCCGGCCCTCCCAGAGCTTCTTGTACTGCTCCAGATAGTCGGCGGCGTCGATCAGCGCGTCGGGGGAGAGTTTGATGAGGAAAAATTTCCCGTTGCGGCGCTTCTCAATCAAACGCGCGTCCTTCAGCACCTGCAGGTGTTTGGAGATGGCGGCAAAACTCACGTTTCTGTAGGGCCTGGCGATATCGCTCACCGAGAGTTCCCCTTTGGCCACGCGCCTGAGGATGCCGCGGCGGGTGAAGTTGGCCAACGCCTCGAAGGTCGTATCCAGCACAGCATTACGTTCAACCATATGGTTGAATGATAGCGGCCCGCCTTCCGACGTCAATACTTTTTTTGAGAAATAATTCTGCAGCTGACGGTCTTGTGAGTATGCTGTTTCTCTTCATACCTTCCAGCATTCCATGCCGACCATCCGCTGCAGTGCCCCGCTCATCACCGTCGGTTCCCAGACCCTCGTGAGGCTGCCGAAGGCCGCAAGCGCCAGGCTGCCGTCGCGCGGTATGACAGTCGTTGCCGGCACCATCAATGGAGTGCGTTTTGTCATTCCCCTGGAGCCCGACGGACAGGGGAGCCATTGGTTTGGCCTGAGCAAAAGCATGCAAAAAGACATCGAGGCGAAGCCAGGCGACACAATCACGCTGGAGATGGAACCGGCCAAAGAATGGCCGGAACCGCAGGTGCCTGGGGATATCAAGAAAGGCCTTGCTGAGAACCCAAAGGTGCAGAGGCTTTGGAACGATATCACGCCCGCCGCGCGTTGGGATTGGATCCGTTGGATTCGTGCCACCAACAATCCCGACACCCGGCAAAAAAGAATCGTGGTGGCGTGCTCGAAGCTCAAAGCCGGCATGCGGCGGCCCTGTTGCTTCAATCGCAATATGTGCACGGAACCGTCCGTATCCAAGAATGGGGTGCTGCTAGAGTGAAAGCCGCAGATCAAAGCGGCGCACATTGAACTCAACGAGAATCCGCTCTGATCATCAACCAGCAAAGTTAGCAGTTCCATCAACCAATTACCTTGCCAGTGCCTAAATCTGTCACTTAATAGACAATTCAGTTTTATTAATGTATAGTATCAGTATGAGTGTCAATGATCATGAAAATACAGGCGCGCCGCCCGAAAGCAACCAAACAGGCCGTGATTCATCTTCAATTCCACTGCTGGGAAGACTTATGCAAGGCACTAAATCCAATAGTGCCAAGCTGATTGATGGTCGAATAGAGAGTATGCCAAAACCTACGAGAGTGGAAATGATCGGAGGAGGTGGCACATGGGGAATGAGCATTGATGCGCATGGGAAACGCCGGGGTGAAGGGAAATTGGGTGATGAGCAATTGCGAGAAATGCAGGAGAAACAAGGCTTGTTCAATGTTGATTTTTCTGATCGAAAAAAAGCGCGTGAGCAGATTTCGGCCATCAACAGAAGACTGGCAATAGAAATATTTGAAGGCTTTCAGCGCTCATTGGAGGGACAGGCTCCGAACATTAAAGATCAAATTGACGAGTGGTGCAGAAAGAATGGTCACAAAATAAGCGATTACATCGAAGGAAAACTGCTCACTGTCTATTCGGGTGACAGCTCACAGCTACGACCGTATCTGACGGTACCCATTGCAGTGATTGTGCTGAGCCGTATAGCCAAAGATCCTCACACACCCCGTATTCTGGGGATGGGAACTGACACTGCCGATCTTATGATTCCCACTTTAGACGCGTTTCTCTTTGACTCCAATACAGCACCGGTGATTGTAACAGGAGCAAACCATCCTCATGCGGCAGAAAATTCCGACGCGCCTGAAAACTTCATAGCAGCCGGTAGGTTATCAGGTAGAATGCTACCTTCAGGAGCTTACTACGTTTTTGGTAAAGGGGAGACTATGTTCAAGGGGATTGATATGGTGAAAGTCGATCCCTCCGAAGAAAGAAAGGGAGGACTTGAAGGGCAAAGTACTTTTTATGCTCCACAAAGTACAAGCGACAGAGTGAAAACTGTTCTGCAATACGCTCCAAGCCGTTTCGAAAACAATGATGAAGATCCGATACCAAAGAATCACGTGATCAGGAATCTTGATTTCGAGAGATTATACGATGCGATGTCGGGGACACTGGTGATTGACCTCGGAGGTCAAAATGCAGGAGAGGTGATCATGGATCAAGTATTTGATCCTTCGATCAAAACTATCGTTGTCGCTGCACACAGCTTGGGAAATGCCGACAACGAGATCAGGCATTATTTGGTGCAGGCCGCAAAAGCTGGCAAGATTGTCATTGTCGTGAGCAGGAGTTTGATTGGAAAAACCGATGCAACCTACGATGCGGCGCTCCTCAGAGAAAATGAGCCGGGAGGAAAATTGCACAAGAGTGGAATGGAATTTGTCGAAGGATCGGGGCTCAGTCCAGCTGCCGCAAGAGCGATTGCCACGAGAGGAATAGTGGAAGGTTTACGGCCTGGCGAATTGCAAACTCTCATCAACACGTGGCGTGCGGCAAAAGGCATCGCCTAGCTGTATGACCTTCTAGGAGATTATGTCCATGAGATTGTTTACTGAAAGATACCGCGGCAGTATCATTCTTCCTATGAGAAAAATTATCGTCCTCTCATTCATCTCTCTCGACGGAGTGATGCAGGCGCCCGGCGGGCCGCAGGAAGATACCTCAGGCGGCTTTCAGTACGGCGGATGGACGGTGCCGTACTTCGACGAGTTTTCGGGAAACGCCATGGGTGAGCAAATGCGCCAACCCTTTGAGTTACTCCTTGGGCGAAAGACCTACGACATTTTCGCCGCATACTGGCCGCAGCATGAGAGTACCTGGCCGGGCGTCAATGCAGTGAAGAAATATGTTGCTTCGCGTTCACAAAGAAAACTTGAGTGGAGCAATTCGATCTTACTGACAGAGAACCTCGTTGAAGAACTGCGAAAGCTCAAGGCAGGCGATGGTCCGGACTTCCATGTCTACGGCAGCGGCAATCTCATTCAAACGCTCCTGAAGCACGATCTTGTGGATGAATTGTGGCTCAAACTATTTCCGATCACACTCGGCACGGGCAAGCGCCTCTTCGCCGATGGCACCATTCCGGCGGCGTTCACGCTCTCGGACACCAAAACATCACCCAGCGGCGTCATTTTCGCCAATTACAAGCGCGCAGGGGATGTGAAAACGGGGTCGTTTTGAGGAAATCCACGAAGGGAAAGGAGTATGTGCCTGCCAGCCGAAGCCTCGTCCGCTTGAGGCGGACGGAAGAAGGCTGGTGATGTGCCCCTGGAGGAGCTTGTGTGTTTGATAGCTCTACTGATAGTGAAAGAATGATATTCTGTATGTATGGTGCCTGAACGCTACTCGACGAAAATAGTTGATGTTTCCAAGCAGGGAGTCGGTTTGCTATGTAATGCCCCCATGTCACGCGGGAAGGTCGTGACAATTCGGTGGCAGACTCAATTGGTTCTTAGAGCAACTGTAATACGTTGTGTTCAAGAGGGTGACAATTGGCGTCTTGGCTGTACATTGGAACGCGAACTGACTGATGAGGAACTTGCAGAAATAACTGGCGGGCAATCCAGTGCTCCTGAACAGTGATCATAGTTGAATCCGGTTATGGTCATAAAGCATCTCAAACCGGTTGATGGAGTTATTTTCGCTGAAGCGGGTTACTGGAAAATATTACAAATTCGATAAACCCTGCTACGAGGTTATGTCTGTAGGCTTCCATGCTTCAAATGCAAATGCGATATGCCCCACATTTTTGCCCTCTATTGCGAGTGCATGTGCCTCGTTCGCATTCAGGGCGGATTCTTTTAGCAGTTCTTTCAGACCTGCACCATCAAATCCTTTGATGATGTCGGGTATATCAATGTTGTGTTGCCTCAGGATCGCAGCTGCTTTTTCGTAATCGTAAAACAAAAACGTGACCCCCTCCTTTTGCTCATATTCTGCATATTCTTTCAAAAACTCAGGATCACTTTGTCGCTTGAACGCGCAAGAGATCTCTCTGTATTGAAGTCCCGCTCTTCGGAATGTCTCATCTAATACTTCATATGGAACGCGTCCGCCAAGCAGTGTAATTATGGAGCCTCCTGGCTTCAGGCGTTCTTTTGCTGAAATGAGAAAGCCTAATTGTGAGAGCAGGGAATACTTTCGTAATCGATCTTCCTTTCCTTGATTGAGATGTGTGTATGCGCGCGCATCAGTAAGAGTAGTCGTAGCTCTTTCCGTTCCAAGGTCGCTTTCTTCAACCATGATCAATGGCAGGTTTCCATAAATCAGATCGACGGATTCCCTCAGGGGTTCGCAGTCCCTTCCTTCTCTGTAGTGTATTGCTGCTTTTTCAAGGATTTCTTGGGGAACGTTCTTCTCAATATTTCTTCGAATATCTTCGAGTATTTTTTTGAGGACATCTGTGACAATAACTTCGCGCAATTCTGGAATCAGTTTGAGTGATGCGATTGTCTCAATTCCATTGCCGCTACCAATTGCCGCCACCGAGGTGATCTTTCCTGTCCTTGCACGAGCAACGTCTCGAATCGCGCATAGTCCAATATAGAGCCAGTCATCTTTTGGTTCAGGTTCGAG
>CAZAUW010000045.1:0-7229 GCA_964488295.1 uncultured Candidatus Peribacteria bacterium | reverse complement strand
ACTCCACCAACCCCAAAGCCAAGCGCGTGGAATTCCGCATGCCCGACCCGGCCTGCAACCCGTACCTCGCCTTCTCGGCATTGATGCTTGCGGGGCTCGACGGCATCGAGCGCGGCCTGCTGCCGGGCGAACACACCGACGAGAACCTCTACCACATGGCGCCCGAAAAGCTTTCGAAGATCAAGCATGCGCCGGGCAGCCTGAGCGAGGCATTGGACGCGCTGGAGCAAGACCACGACTTCCTCACGATGAGCGGTGTCTTCTCCGAGAGCTTCCTCGCATCGTTTGTCGAGATGGGCAGGGCCCAGGTGGCAATGGAGAACAGCCGCCCCACACCCGCCGAGTTCATGCGCTACTTCGATGTGTGATCACAATTCGCAGCCCCGGGCGCGTGCTCGGGTCTGCGCATCATTCGTAACCCATGGCAATACCCCTTACCTCTTTTCTCCCCCCGCCGTATGGACAAAACCGCCGCTGACCTCGTTTTTTCCACAAATCTCCTCTGGCTCCTCGTGGCCGGATTCCTGGTTTTCTTCATGCAGGCCGGATTCGCGCTCGTGGAAACAGGCTTCACGCGCGCGAAGAACGTGGCGCACACCATGATGATGAACATGATGGTCTTCTGCATCGGGGACGTCGGCTACTGGCTCACGGGCTTTGCGCTGCAGTTCGGGGGCGTCAACTACACCTACCCTGCGGTAAATGGCCTGCAGGCCTTCAACTTCGCTCCCACGTCGCTGGGCGATTGGAGCGGCCTTCTCACAAAGCCGTTGCTCCTCGGCGGTTCCGGGGTGCTGGGCTGGAACGGATTCATGCTCGCGGGCCTCGGGGCAAACGTGGGGGTGCTGGGATTCTTCCTCTTCCAGATGGTCTTCATGGATACGGCCGCGACAATCCCGACCGGGGCCATGGCGGCACGCTTGAAATTCTTCGGGTTCGGGCTCATGGGCTTGTGGGTGAGCATGTTCATCTACCCGCTCGTGGGCGGATGGGTGTGGGGGGGCGGATGGCTGGCCAACTTGGGGCGGACGATGGGATTTGGCAACGGTGCCGTGGATTTTGCAGGCTCAGGGGTGGTTCACATGATCGGCGGGGCGGTAGCGCTGGCAGGAGCGATCGCGCTTGGTGCGCGCATCGGGAAGTTCAATAAAGACGGCTCTGCAAACACTATCTCCGGCCACAACATCGCACTCGGAGTGCTCGGCACCATCATCCTCTTCTTCGGCTGGTTCGGGTTCAACCCGGGATCGGCCCTGGGCTTCACGGGGGCATTCAGGAACCTCGCCACCATCGCGGCCCTCAATACGCTCATGGCGGGTTCCCCGGGCGGGGTTGCGGCCATGATGTACATGTGGCTTCTCGGGCCGGCGACGAAGCCTGATCCGTCCATGTCGGTGAATGGCATCCTGGCGGGCCTCGTCGCGATCACCGCCCCCTGCGCCTTCGTCACGTCAGCAGCGGCCACGGTGATCGGCCTCGTCGCGGGCATCTGGGTGTGCGTGTCGGCAATGATGCTGGAAAAGATGAGAGTGGACGATCCTGTGGGGGCCGTACCCGTGCACTTCTTCAACGGCATCTGGGGGGTGCTGTCTGTGGGCGTCTTCGCCAACGCCAACCCCGATACCGCCGGATGGAACGGGGTCACGGGACCCGTCACAGGCCTCCTCTACGGCGGCTACACCCAGATCTGGGCGCAGGTTGTCGAAGTTGCCTCCATCGTCATCGTCGTCGGGGGCCTTTCCTACGCGTTCTTCAAGGTGCTGAGCGCCTTCGGCTTGCTGCGCGTCTCCGCCGCCGACGAACTGGCCGGCTTGGACATGCCCGAGATGGGCACCTTGGGCTATCCGCCCGATTTCGTGGCGCCCCTTCCGTCGGCTATCGGCACCGATGTGGCGATGGGCATGCTGCGTTCGCAGAAGAAGGAGAGACGTGAACCGATGGAAGTCGGGTAGACGCCTGAACGTTGAACGATGAACGATCTTGCCGGCCATAGCCCCGCATCTGCGGGGCGGAGGCTTGCGATCTCCTTCCCCTTGGCTTTGGATGGATATCTCCTGGACTCCGGCGCTGCAAATTCTCGGGGGCGCGCTGCTCATGGGTATCTTCGCAATTATCCTCCTGCCGATGGTCATCCGCTGGATCGACGAGCAGCTGGGCTACATGGTCTTCCTGATCGGCGCAGTGCTCCTCTGGTTGGCGCTGCATTTGGGAGTCGTGCGGTTCGAAGGGGGATCGTTTGTGCAATCA
The DNA here is from genome assembly GCA_964488295.1 of uncultured Candidatus Peribacteria bacterium. Lineage (GTDB taxonomy): Bacteria > Patescibacteriota > Gracilibacteria > Peribacterales > Peribacteraceae > CAZAUW01. The sequence goes on along the minus strand of CAZAUW010000045.1, from coordinate 4,982 downwards.
ATGATCGCTGGACGCCGGGAGGATCTCCATATTCTGCTGCTCGAATCCTGGATCCTCATCGTCTCTTACTTTTCCCTCTCGCTCCTTGCCTCGTTCCTGCGTCGCTCCATCGCCAAGGCGGTGTGGAAGTGCACGAGGCACCTGCAGCCTCATACGCTTATTTTCCTCTGGATGCTCACCGCCGGGAGTTTGGGGTCGCTCTCCATCGTCGTGATGGCGGTGGTGGGCGCCATCTTCTTCTCGACCCTCCAGGAAATCACCCGGCGCGACTACACCCCGTGCGTGGTGATCTACGCCGCCGCCATCGGGCTCTCGGCGCTGCTCTCTACCGTCGGCGAGCCGCTGTCGCTCTTCATCGCCCGCGCTCTCGGCGATGGCAGTGTCTACCTTGTGAGGACGTTTGGCGGGATGTACGCAATCAACATCGTCTGCCTTGCGCTGACCTCTGCCTTCGTCGCCCGCCGCGCACGGCCGCTCCCCGAGAGCACCGAGCAGCGGATGGTACAGGATGTCGAACGGGCGGAACGGGCGATCGCCGGCGATCTGGAGGGCGGGGAAGTCGGGCAGGCTCTGAGGACCGTGGAGGAATTCGAGCGTGAAACGCACGATTTCTCCCACGTGATCGATCAGACACTTCACTCGACTGTGAAGCTCTACCTCTTCGTCGTCGGGCTCCTCTTCCTTGGGCAAGCCTCCAAGCCGATCGCCGCGCTGCTCTTCGCGCGCCTCTCCCCCGCCGCGGCGTTCTTCGGCAACGCCATAAGCGCCGTGGCCGACAATGCGCTCCTGGGACTGCTCGAGATCCAGCCCGGCATGCCCCAATCCCTCGTCCTGGTGCTCGGCTTCTCACTCGCCCTGTGGGGCGTGGCCCTCGTCCCCGGCAACGTCTGCAACGTCGTGCTGAAGGAAAAATTGAAAATCCCTTTCCGCCGTTGGGCTCAGGTCGGCATTCCCTGCGCGCTGGGGCTTGCCGCCCTGAACTTCGCGATCATCGAATCCGGGCTTGGGCGGTGGCTGATGTTTTGATGACCTGATAGCATTTCCATTTCAAACTGATACGGCTTTGCAATGAAAAGGTTATTGATCAGGCCTTGCGTCATGACTGCGATATCGGCGCAGCTTCGCCGATAGAGGTGGAATTGCCACAAGGGACAATAATGGGGGGTTTATCATGCGAAGCCGTATCAAGCCTTCCCGTTGAAATTCTTGAACATTGATCTGCATCACCTTGAAAGCGAAGCCGTATCACTCTTTCGCCAAATCGGGTCTGTTTTGCGTGAGTGAGGACGGGCACTCCTTCTTGAATACGCACTGATCGCATTTCCTGCTGCGGGCGATGCAGGTGTTGCGCCCGTGCATGATGAGGAGGGTATGGAGGCGTCCCCAATTCTTGCGCGCGGTCTGGTTCATCAGGTCCAACTCGATCTTGTCCTGGGTGTTCGCTTTGCTCAAGCCCAGGCGCTTGGAGACCCTCCACACGTGCGTATCGACCGCGATCCCCTCCTGTTTGCCAAAGACGGCGTAGAGGATCACCGTCGCCGTCTTACGCCCGACGCCTGGAAGCTGGAGTAATTTTCCCATTGTGTCGGGCACCTCGCCGCCGAACTTCTCAAGAATCATCCGGCAGGATGCGTGCAAGTACCTGGCCTTGGTATGGTAGTAGCCGCAGGAACGGATATCCCCCTCCAACTCCCGCACCGTGACGGCGACGATATCGCGCGGGTGCTTGTATTTGAGGAAGAGTGTCTTGGTGACGATATTCACGCGCGCGTCGGTGCACTGGGCGCTCAGGATTGTGGCAAGGAGGAGCTCAAAGGGCGTCGTCCAATCGAGGAAGGTGCGGGGCGGCGTGTAGAGCTTGCCGAGTTTGTGAAGGACTGTGGAAGTCGAGACCGGTTTCATGGAAAGGTTGAATGGCTGAATGGTGAAATGGCTGAAAAATGGGGTATGCCTGGCAACTATTCTGCCATGGTTCGCTGCTGGATTGCGAAAAACCCTTCCAGTCTTCGGCAGAGGCGATCACAACGGTATTCACGCCACCCCCACCTCCTTCACGATTTTGGCAAATACCGCCGGTTCATGGATGGCGAGCTCGCTCAAGACCTTGCGGTTCAGGGCGACTTTTTTCGTGGTCAATGCCTTGGCGAATTGCGAGTAGCGGATACCCTGGCTGCGCAGTGCTGCGTTGAGGCGGGCAATCCAGAGGGCGCGGAACGTGCGCTTTTTATTGCGGCGGTCGCGGAAGGCATTCACGCCCGCGCGGATGACGGCCTCGTTGGCCTTCACGAACGTGGTGGACCGCATGCCGCGGTAGCCTTTGGCAAGCTTTCGGATCTTCTTGTGCCTGCGGTGCCTCACTATTCCTCTTTTGATGCGAACCATATCAGAGAGTGGAAATGCGGATTGTCACCCCGAGCATAGTCGAGGGGTGACGGACGATGCCTCGTTTGACGCGAACCACAGGGATGACACAGACAGAGCGGGTTCCATACCCGCGGTTAGGGGGGGTTTCCTACCCGCGGTTATGCAGGTTTCCATACCCGCGGTTATTCGGGGTTTCTACCAGCGGATTACATGGATGACGGATTACAGGCTTGGAACCAACGCCTCCAGGCGGCGCACGTCGCGCGGGTTGGCGACGATGGTAGTGGGCAGGCGCTTCTGGCGCTTGCTCTTCTGCATCAGCAGGTGGTTGCGGCTATGGCGGTTGAACGCGAGCTTGCCGCTCCCGGTGCGCTTGAGCCTCTTCTTGGCGCCGCTGTGGGACTTCATCTTGGGCATAAGGGGAGCATGAAGAGTAAAGATGATACATGGAAATGTAAAGGTTAAATAAGAGGTATATGGTATGTGGTATATCGTATACCGGGATTCCCGACATACCATATACGATATACGAATCAGCGTTTCGGCCTCAAAATAGCGATGAACTGGTCTCCCTGCCGCTTGATCTCCTGCTCCACTTCCGACACGTCGGCGAGCCCGGCCATCACTCCCTTGAGCTTCTGGATGGCATAATCCTTGTTGGCCAGTTCGCGGCCGCGCAGCCGCACCGAGAACTTCACCAGATGCCGCTCGCCGAAAAACTCGCGGGCGCGGTCGGCCAGGCGGTCCAAGTCGTGCTTGTCGGTGCGGAAGCCGAAGCGCAGCATCTTCACTTCCACCTGCTTGCTGTGGCTGCGCTGCTTGCGCTCTTTCTTCTGGAGCTGGTAGAGGTAGTGCCCGAATTCCCCGATTTTGACCACCGGCGGATGCGCCTTGGGCGACACCTCGATCAAATCAAGCCCCAACTCGCGCGCGCGCTGGAGGGCCGTATCGGTGGGAAGAACCTCGGTGGCCCCCTCGTCGGACACCAGCATCACCGTGGGGACGCGGATTTGCTCATTCATGCGGGGTCGGCGCTCCTGATGGCGCTGGTGGCGGTCGAATCGCTGTCGTTGACGCAGACAAAAAAAGGGGAAATGACGAGACTGGAATGCTAGAAGACGCGCGAAAAGCGGTCAAGAGTACGGGCGCTTCACAGATACGCGTTCATCTGTTAACCGGAGGTTTAAACCTCCGGTTAACAGGCTGCAATCCTCGTGAGCAGCTCGCTCTGACTTTGCGGTTTCCTTTAAAAAACCCCGGCGGACGAACGGATGATCCAATGTGGACTGCAGACGCTGATTTTCTCGCGCTGCACGGCGCTATTCAGACCTGGAGTACGCCACCACTGTCACTTCCGCTTCCTGCGAGCCATCCGCCAATTCTTTTGTCGTCACGCGGTCGGCCCGGAGGAATTGCGCGGGCCAGAGCGTGCCGGCACCCAAGGCATCCCCGAGCGGGCCGCCGAGCGTATCGGCTGCATCCTTCAGACGCGACGCATGCACGATCTCGTGGAAACGCGAGAGGAACGATTCGGATGGCAGCGCTTGCGTCACCTTGTCCTCAAACGCCTGGTGGTTGCGCGCGTAGGCAAGCAAGTCGGTATTGAGGAACTGCTCCACAGTCACGATACCGGCGTAGTTCTGGCTCTCGGTGAGCGTCATCAATGCATCGCGTTCTTTGCCCGTGAGCGCGTCGCCCACCGTGAGCGTGCCCGAGAGGTCGATGAGTGAGAGGAACGTATCGATGCCGGGCGCGGTGCCTGTGAGGGTGAAGGAGAGTTCCTGGGCTTCCAGGGACTTGGCGCCTGCGATGGAAGGCGGATGGCGGCCGCCCACCGTGATGGGAGACAGCGATGCGATGGAACCCCTGACGCGCAGGGTGGTCTGCGCGGCATCGAGCAGTCCGAGCGTGCGCGTCAGGTCGCTTCCCTGCGGCAGCACGTAGACATGCAATTTCTCCTGGGCGGAGCTCGAACGCAGCCCATCCTGGGCCGTCGACAGGTCCGCCTGCTGCTTGAGGATGTTCGCTCGCTCCTCCAGCGGCACCAAGTCGGCCGCCAGCGGAAGTGCCGACTCGCGGGTGGCGCGTAACGCCTGCACGTGCCGGAGCATCAGGAACCCCGAGAGCGCGAGCATTCCGAGCGATCCTGCGAGCAACACGGATGTGGGAAACGGATGTTTCATGGAAAGACAAGGGTGACAGTGAAGGGCGAATGCGGCCCGGTTTTGGGATCGTCGTCGCGGACATACGCCGGATCGGTGACGGACCGCACGTCGGGCATGGCGCGCAATCGGTCAACGAACGCCGAGAGGATTGTCATGCTGCGCACATCCACGAAGCGCACGTCCCCCGTCACGGTCGCCGTCTTTTGCGTCTCATCATAGTCGATGGCGCCGATGTGCACCGCATCAGGAACCGGCGTCACGTTGGCGGCGGCTGCCGCGAGCATGCCGCGCAGGGCCGCAATGGTGGGTGACTGTTGGCGGTCCTGGATCAGTCGGTCGTAGCCGGCGTCATGCACCGAGAGCGCCGAACCGTCGCGCTGCCGCTCGAGCGCCTGAATTTGCGACGTGAGCTGCGAACGGTACTGCTTCATCTAATCCACCGATCGCCAGTGG
>CAZAUW010000044.1:0-7239 GCA_964488295.1 uncultured Candidatus Peribacteria bacterium | reverse complement strand
GCGTAACTTCTGCTGGTTTCTCCCCTGCAACACATCCTGGAATTGTTTGAGATTGAGGACTTCATCCACACATCCTTTTCCATCGCGGGAACGGTAATACTTGGCATACGTTTGATCTCTGCCTTCCTGTGTCACCACCACAGTCTTGAACCCCTGCGCCTTGGCCCCCGATGTAACATCCAACGCGCTGTGCCCGCCCAGGGCCCCAATCGTGAGTTTGGAAAGATCGTAGCCGGCGAGGAGGGAGGAAGCGTTCACAGGAAAATTATGCAGCATACAAAAGATTTTAGGAATATGAAATGTACCGAGGGGCGACTAATTTTTTTGAGATTTTCTTTGTGTCAGGCGTGCCAATGCTTGCAGACCGACCAAGACAAGTCCTCCTAATACGAAATTCATACAGAGAAAAATAGATGAGAAGATGACATACGCCAGGGTCGGATCCTCAACTTGAAAGAGTTGCATTTGAGAAAACGGATGAAGCGCGAAGAGCAGCGCGTAGGCAGTGGGGATATTCATAAAGACAATCAAAGTCCCGCACATACCATCCCATTGCGGGTAGCAACCTTTGAACTCCACAATTGCCCAGAACAATCCCCAGAAGAAGTACAACAACCCACCAATCAGAAAAATAAACTTGTATGAGATTCTCTTCCGCAGCATAACGGCATCGTAGGTCACACATTCCACTCTTACAAGTTTACCCTAATACAGCATCAAGTTCCCCCTGCTCAATCGCCTCTTTGATATCCCTCGCTATCCTCCTCCCTGTACTCATCGGGACATCATATTTCAAGTCCGTATACGGCGAGCCGTTGATGAAGGGATTGGTGCCGGCGACGATGCGGGCGCTGATCTCGAAGACGAAAATCTGCAGCTTGCGCGTAATGATTGTTTCCAAGCAGAAGGGGCCGAAGAGGCCTTTGCCGGCGCCACGCAGCTTCCGGCTCGTCTTCACTACCCGTTCGCCCATCTCGAAGAAATCGGCGAGCATCGATTCCCTGGCCACCACCGGCATGTTGCCGACGATGGTGTAACTCGTGTGGATGTTGGCGGCCAACTGGTCCTCGGCACGGATGCGGCCGATGCTGTCGGCGTTGGATTCGTAGCGCTTATCCATGCTCATGATCTCGAGCTCGCCCGTGATGGGCGAATAGAAGTAGTGCACATAGAGCGGCACTCCCACGATGTACTGCTGGATCACAAAGTCCTTCTCCCTGGGGTATTTCTTCTTCTTCACCTCCTCAAACTGCTGCGGCGATTTGACCACGAAGTACCCGAACCCTCCGCCTGCGCCGTGGAATTTGACGATCACCGGCCGGTCGATCTGCGAGGGCTTCTTGTAGACCTTGGGGAGGAGCAGGCGCGCCTGCTCCAGCCATTTGCGCTCCTTGGTGCGGTCGGACTCCCATTCCAAAATCTCTTTGGTGCCGTAGTACATCGCCTTCATCCTGCGCACGCGATCATGCCCGAGGTATGCCACGAATGACCCATGGGGGATGATGATGGCGTTGCGGCGCATGAGTTCGCGCTCGAGCGCCGCGTTCCAGCCGCGCTTCCAATCGTCGACAAAGAGGATTTCATCGGCCACCCCGTAGCTCTGGTACGGGCGCTCCTTGCCCTTCTGGCAAATGACGAGGTTGCGCATGCCCTCGTCGCGCGCGCCCTTGAGGATCTGCAGCGCCGAATGGCTGCCCATCGTGGCGATCACGAAGTCCGAAGGGTTGCGCGAAGCCGGCGCGGGAGTCGTTCTCGTCGCCATATAGAGAGATTTCGGGGACTGTAGCAGGGTGGCTTGGAAAATGGAAGAAGATTTTTCGCAGTCTCAAGAGGAGATCAAGGGCGTCGAGGAGATCAAAGATCCTTGATCTCTTCAATTTCTTTGATTTCCTTTTCCCCATATTTTTCCTATCCTTTCCTGGCGTGAAGCCCAGAGAATGACACGGTGCCGTAGCCAAGCAGTAAGGCAAGGGTCTGCAAAACCCTCATACGTGGGTGCGATTCCCACCGGCACCTCCATCCGGCTTCGCCCCCTTTGCGGGGCTACGGCTGGTAAGCCAGCAGAGCGGAGGGGGCTCCAAGGATCACAGAAGTCTTGTTGTTTGAAAGAGTTTATCTCTCTGTAGGGCGAAAACTTTTCTTTCGCCAAAAGATTATTCGCTGCTATCAGGAACTATCTTGGTGTTCTCTTGCACAAACATGTTTCCATCCCATCTGAAAGATATTTCAAATCGCTTTCCTGTCGATGGACAACAATTTGGATCTGAATTCCGATAGAACGGCATCAGTTCGATGAGCTTCCCATTGCGAATCCGGTGGTAGATATGACCTGCGATATCCATCCCCTTGGGAATTGCTGTCTTTGCAATTCTCAACTGCCCATTCTCGTTGAATGGCATCTGGATGAGTTGTCCTGTTTTGGTCATTTTGAAAACGGCGAAAATATCAGCACCCGCCGTACCGGAATCACACGAGAATGCGTCAATAACTGCTTCCTCCAATCCATCTCCATCAAGATCGCCATACTGTACACTTCCACTGACGATCCTCACTGGCTTTGCACCAGGCGGACAATCCTCCGGATGAGAAATTGAAACGTCTGCATTGAGCACATCTTCGAAATGTATATTCCGGATGCCACCAGCATTACCGGATACTGTTTTTGTTTGGCTTTGGTTGTTTGATTGAGCGCAGCCAGCTATCAGTGAGATCGCGATGTAGGAAAGAAAAATGAGAGCCGGTTTCTGCTCACGATATGCATTCACTCTTTTGTGAGTCTATAATCGAGATGGGCTATCGAACAAGTGAGAAAATGAAATTGGGAGTATCTGAGTTGTTCTCTGCGCAGGATAAAGAGAAATTTTCGAGAGCGGGAAGAGAGGTACCGACCGGCAAGTGTAAAGCTAGGTATGTGGCTTCCGGCCTGCTTTCCGGCTGGCGTTTGACACTCAATTAAAATATAGTAAATTGCTATGCATGAATCCGCAGTTGAAAAATGTTTCGAACGTTGCCACCCATCACCCTGCCCTCATCCTATGCCCGAATGACGTGAGACGCGTCCCACAGAGCAACCTGGATCGCATTGCGTTTTCCAACCCACGCTACCGGGACATTGCCAAGCTGCTCGAGGAACTGGCAATCTTGCAACGAAGGAGAGAGACTGTGCTTCCCTTCTGGGCACATGAAAAGGATACACATCAACGACTAGAAGGCGACATCAAAGAGGAATCGCTGCGGAAGCGAGGGGAGTTGCACAAGTTGCTCCTGAAGGACAGCAAGTACCCGGAAAAACCGCGCCTGATCCTGATGTCCTGTGACGTCGAGAGGAACGCGTGCGACTATGAAGGCGTGGAATTCGCCAGCACCGAGACGCGGATCATCGCGGAGGAGATCGCCGCACTCGCCACGCTGGAATACAAGTACGAATTATGCGTGACGCGGCAAGACGGCCTGACACAAGCGGAAGTGTCAAGTTGGATTCCACAGCTCATAGAGAAGATGATGAGAGTCCGACAAGCGCTGACACGGATGCTCACGGGGATTTCGTAAGCAAGAGAGATCATCCGTCACCATCATCACCTTCAGCTCACGCAGCTGTAGCTGAACTCGCCGTTCTTGCGCAGTGACCAGTCGCCCCCCTGAATCTTCCTGCCCGACCACTGAGTGCCGTCTTGCGACGACTCCGCCGCCTCCGCAGTGGGAAGGCCTAACGCTCCCGCGCGCGTGAGCGCGTCCAACGCTTGCTCCAAGTAGACGTTCATATGGAGGGGGCGAAAGGAACTACCATTCTACGCAAAAATCGCCGTTGTACAGCCCTTTTCGCAGGGCCATTTTTTTCTACCAATGGATGAGCGATGCCCTCAATTGTCCAGCTTCCCACATCCCGAAAAAACGAATAGGGACGTTTCTTTGTTGTAAATTATTCCCCGTATCCGCGCCCAGGTATGGGGCGCTCTCCGTGGTGGAAATATTTTTCCTTGATAGTCCTCTGATTCCCCTGATTCTTCTGAATCCTCTGATTCCTCTTCGTTACTTCGTCTTCAGCGCCGTGAACGTGGCCGAGTTGAGCATCAGGAGCAATTGGCTCTCGAGGCTGCTCGAAATCGAGAGCGGACCCAGGCCGGTGAAGGAGTAGCCGTTGCCCTTGGAGACACCGCTGATCTGGTAAAACCGCCGCTCGGGCTCGTCGGCGATCGGCTGGGCGGTGAAGATGTGCAGATCAACGGGTGCCCCGTCCAGCTTGGCCGAGCGGTCGTCGATCAGTTTGTAGCCGGGCAGCGCCGCCACCGCGCGCATGCTCGCCTTGCTGTAGGCCGCGGAATCCATCTGCTCCTTGAGCGGTTCCTGGGTGATGAGCACCGTAGGGAACTGGCCCGAGACGGCCTTGTCGGCCTGGAACGCGGCGATCACCTCGGGCGGGATGCCGTGCGCGTCGAGCGTCTCGCGGTCCACCACCTTCCACCCGGCGGGCAAGCACATGCCCACGGTGCCGTTCCAGAATTGCTGCGCGCAGGTGACAGCGCTCGACGAACTTGCGCCCCCGCAAGCCGAAAGAAGGAGGAGGGAAAGGGCAAAAGCTGGGAGGAGGCGTTTCATGACGACAAATGATAGTCGGAACCTGGTGAATGGCGCAACGTGATCAGCATTTTGAGGATTCCGAGGAATCCGAAGAATCCGAGGATACCGACGATGATAAAGAAACTCCTCGGACTCGTCAGCATCGTCAGATTCCTCGGAATCCTCTCACCCAAGGGGAAAACGAGAAACTGGACAGGAACTGCAAACACATGGATAACACACGTCTATCCGTTGAGCAAAACGCGTTTTTTTGGTATACTGATGGGATTTATGCGCAAACAAACACTGCGTATCGCCCTCCTGCTACTACTCCTCTTCCCGCTGCAGGCGCTCAGCATGAGCCGGATGGACGCCCACGACACCATCGCGGGCCTGGGGGAGACCGTGGAGCTCTCGGGGCTGGACGGCACCGTGACGACGTTTTTCATCATCTCCCCCCGTGGCAAAGAACTGGATCTGCCCGTGAGCGCTGACGCCGATGCGCGTGCGCTCGTGCGCGTACCCGGAGACTTCACGACGGTGGGAGGGAAGTACAGGATCTTCCTCGGCAGCCAAGGCAAGCTGGGGACGGAAGGCTCCTTTGCCGTCCTGCCCGAGCAGTTGGATGGCAAAACGTCGACCGTGGAAACCGACAGGCTGCTCATCAAGCCCAACGGGTCGGATGAGGCGGTGGTGACGGTGACGATCACAGACAAGTACGGCAATCCCCTCCCCGGCCGGCCGGTGAAGCTGAATGCACGCCCGCAGGATAGTGTGAGTGCGCTGACCAACCAGACGGATGACCGGGGCCAGCAGAAATTCAGCGTGCGCACCAGCGCCCCGGGAACGATCGACGTGCACGCCATTGACCAATTGAGCACGACGCTGCTCGACGCAAGCGCGCAGATCGATGCGGATGGCGGGGGCGCGTCGGTGGGCGGTGATGCGGCGAAGCCCGCGAACCTGGGCGGGAACCTCCTGGCCGACCTGACGCCTTCGACATCCCAGGTGCTCGATCATTTCGAAATCACGCTGGATCCCGCGAGCCCCAAGCAGAAAGACTTTGTGAAACTGCTCACGATTACCGCGGAGGACGCGCAAGGAAACGTGGTGACGACCTACGACAAACAGGTGGACATCTACGTGCCGACTGACCCGAACGCCGTGCTGCCCGCGGCCTTCGCCACGGCGGATAACCCTCAACCGCACGGCAAGGTGACCTTCGACCCCAAGCGCAAGGGGGTGGCTTCCATCCAGTGGGGGCTCAGCTTCAGCCGGTCCGGCCCGCAGACGCTCGTGGTGGATGACGGCAGCGGCATCAAGAGCCAGAAAACCGTGACGGTCACGGCGGCGCAGGAGGCCGGCCCCTCCAAATTGATCACGGTCACAACGCCCGCAGACGGTTCAAAGGTGAAAGGCAGCCAGGTCGTCCTGAAGGGATCCGCGAGCCCGGACATCAATTTCCACGTGGATGGGACCGGTATCTCGCCCGCTCCCGAGGGCAAAACGGGCGATGACGGGACATTCACCGTGACGGTTCCCATCGACCCGGGCGCCAGCGATTACGCGCTCCAGCTGGTGAATGACGAGAATGCCGGCGAGAAATCCGACACCCTGCACCTGGTGCGCGACAGTGCGCCTCCCGCCATCACCCTCACGTTGAATCCGCAAACGCCCGGCGAGGGCGACGAGGTGACGGCGGAAGTGAAGAGCGACCCGGGACTCCCGAGCGTGACGATGACGGTCGATGACCAGCAGCTCAGCCTGACGGAGGCGACGGACGCCCCGGGCACGTACCGCGTGATGTTCCCCGCCCCCAAGGCCGGCACGTATCCGGTGCACGTGAGCATCAGCGATGCCGCAGGCAACGCTGCTTCCAGCGACGCGACCCTCACCGTGGCGATCGCGCCGGTGAAAAACCTCCGCGTGACGGCCACCAAGCCCTACGAGGCCGACCTCACGTGGGACGCCTACAACTGGGACCCGAGCAACCCCGGCAGCGCCATCGTCTATGTTGGAACGGGCAGCGCCAACTTCGCGCATGCCTACGACACCCAATCGCAGGCCAACAGCGCGGCCATCACGGGCCTCAAGCCGGGGCAGAAATACTTCTTCATGGTGACGATCAAACAGGGCAACCAGGAGGCCAAGGCAAGCGATATCGTCTCGGCCGCCGTCATCGGTACCACCGTCACCGTGATTCCCAAAGACGGCGGGCTCACGCTCCAGTGGTCTTTTGAGGATTCCGTGCCGCTCAAAGGCTACCTGTTGGAATTCAACACTGACCCGCTCGATGCCAACCCGGACCAGAACCAGACCCGTGTGATCGACAACGGCAAAACGCGGTTTTATGACCTGCGCGACCTCATCAACGGCATCCCCTACCACCTGCGCCTCACGCCGCTCGATGTGACGGGCAACGCCCTCTCCGCGTACGCCATCGCCGCCGACGGTACACCCAACGGCGAGGCCGCATTCCACCCGGGCCCCTCGATTTCCATCGGCTCGACAGGCGCCTTCCGTAACGCCCTCCATGGGAGCGCCCCCGGCACGCCCGGCAGCGGGCTACCGCCCTTTGCGCTCTGGATCGTACTCGGCGGGAGCCTTGCGGGCTTCCTCCTCTATTGGCGTGTGCGCGCCTCGCGCACGCAGACGCAAATCTTTTTACAAACGATGGCGACC
>CAZAUW010000043.1:971-7285 GCA_964488295.1 uncultured Candidatus Peribacteria bacterium | reverse complement strand
TCGTTGATGATGCTTGCCACCGCGTCGAAGGTCGAACCCATCATCTCCCCGCTTCCGCCCCGCACCCCGTGGTGAACGTCTTCCCATCGCGCGGCGCGGTCATTCAAACGCTCATGGGCGCGCTTGGCATCACCGACCAGCCCGCGTCATCCTCCAGTTCGAGCACCGCGTCGTCCGTTGCGAGCATGAGCGGCTCGATGAGCAGCGGCATGGCGTCTTCCATGAGCAGCGGACTCTCGAGCATGTCATCGGCGATGTCCTCCATGAGCGCCTCATCAGTGATGTCTGCCATGTCCGCCGCGTCATCGATGTCCTCGGCCAGCAGCCTCACCGCTAGCGGTTCCACTGTGAGCAGTATGTCGAGCGCATCGAGTGTTGCCTCCTCTTCCTCCTCAGCGCCGATGATCACTATCACCTTCGCCGATCTCCCCGCCTCGCATCCCTACTACAAGGCCATCGTGCTCTTCGCGAGGCTTGGGATCGTGAGCGGCGACACCGACGCTAAGGGCAACCTGACCGGCAAAGTGCGTCCCAATGCCCCCATCAACCGCGCGGAGGTGGCCAAGATCTTCAGCAAGCTGATCGAGAAGGGGTACATCAAGTAATGGTTCCTACATCGTCGTGTGCAAAACACCCCGCCAAGACGGCGGGGTTTTTGTAGAATGTCATGGTTACTGTGTGCGATTTTTTCCTCCGTCAACCCTATGCGATTCCGTCGTACGCTCGTTGCAATGCTGCGAGCTCGAGCTTCTTCATCCCTATTACCTTCTCCATCACGCGCTCTCTCGCCGCCTCATCGGGGTCGCGCATCACGGTGTCTATCAGCGCCGGGGTGATCTGCCACGAGACGCCGTACTTGTCCTCCAGCCAGCCGCACATCTCGGCTTTCGGGTTGGCGCTCAGCGTTTCCCAGTACCGGTCGATCTCGTGCTGCGCGGCGCAATTGACGATGAGCGAGACGGCCGGCGTGAAGCCGAAGGGGTGATCCAGCCCGCTCTCCATGGCGGCGAAGGGCTGGTCGAGGAGGTTGAACGATGCGAACGCGACGGTGCCCGCCTTCTCTCCGGCGCCATCCTTTTCCCTCTTCTGCATGAACGTCACCTTCGATTGCGGGAAGACGGAGGCATAGAACGTGATCGCCTCTTCCGCCTTACCGTAGTGACTGCCCACGAACATCAGCGCGGGGGTAATCGCCTGCTTCCCCTCGCCGAGCATCACTTGCCACGAAATACCGTACCTGTCCTCCAGCCAGCCGTATTTTTTGTTGAAGGGATATTCACCAAGCTCCATCAGCACCTTTCCTCCCTCCACCAATCGCTCCCACAGCGCGTCAAGTTCCTTCTCCGTCTCGCAGCGGACCATGAAGGAGATCGCCGGAGATGGCGTGAAATGCGGGCCGCCGTTGAGGCCCATGAATTCCCGCCCCGCGATGCGGAAGACGACGGTCATCACGGTGCCTTCGGGCATGCCCGAGGCGCCCGACGCCGCCTTGCCGTAGCGTGTCACTGCGTGGATCTCCCCGTTCTGGAAGACCGACGCGTAGAACGTCGCGGCTTCTTCAGCGTGCGTATCGAACCACAGGCAGGGAGTGATGGATTGCATTCCGGCAGAGTATCAAAGCAACCGTGTGGGCGCCAGAAAGTTGCTCAGATTGTTTCATTGTCATCGATTTTCTCTCTTCCATCTGAGGATTTTTTCGGGAGCAGTGAGATAATGACACTCGACCCTTGCGCTCAGCAGGCAAGAGACTAGCATGGCGTGCATATCCGTTTCCCTCCCGGTTCATGTGTGCCCTCACACTGGCGGAGACGCAGTCCCGAGAGCAAACAGGACAAGACCGTGAGCCGATGATGGAGTGCGTCGTCAACGCACACACGCTTCGTCTCACGCTGGGTGAAGTGAACCAGCTTCACGGCATACTGTTTGCGATTCAGCAAGAGAGAGCGAGCGAAAGAAAGACGGATTCCATTGATGAGTTCACAAGTCGGCGGAGAGACGAATTGCGCCGTTTGGTGGGCGCTATCGACGATGCGTGCCTCGACTACATCCTCGACCGCCGTCACACCGCCGATGTGATGAAAGACGTGCGAAGAGACATTCAGGAGTTCGAATCCACCCAGCAGCGGGAGCGGGTGCATTGCTCCCTGAGGAAATTGAACGCAACAGCACGGTCGCAACTGCTCACTCTTCTCGAGGCGGAAGGGGCAAAGACCGACCATTATGCCTCACATGTGTGCGATGAGATTGAACGCCTGCTCAAGCGCGAGGGGCATCGCTGGGTACCGTCCGACGTCATTGGGGAGCTTGCGGAGAAGCCCGAAGAATTTGCCGCGTTCTTGCGCGCGGAGGCGCAGAATCCGCCTCCCGCCGCAGCGCCCCCGGGCGGTGCAGCGCAGGCTGATGGTGCAAAACCCGATGCCAAGGGCAACGGTCGCAGCCCCAGACACCACAACCGCAAAGCTCGTCGCTCCCCGGCGAAGGCCAATGTCGTCGGCCTGAACGGAATGAAGAAGAGCCCGACGGCGGAGCCAAAACCTTCGCATGCCCACGAGGGAAATAAGAGGAAGGGACCGGCTGCACGTGAGAGAGCAAAAAAAGAGATGCCGGCGGCCCGCTCCGTTCATCACAGTACGAGGAAGAAGGCATCCCGCCTTTTGCGTACAAAAAAAGAAGCCTCGGCACCGAGGAAATTCGAGCATGCGTCACCGGCTCCGCGCCCTGTGGTAAGGCACAGGCAACGCGCCACACAGAGGGCCGTGCAGTCGCTCATGATGAGCTTTGCCGTGGGCGACTATACCGATGCGCTGCTGCGGCTGTACCCGTCCGATGCGTTGGTCCAGCTCCCGCGCAACCCACGCACGGGCAGGCAGCCGCTGCGCTTCGGGGCGGCGCAGGTGATCATCCCAGTGGATACGCTCTTGGCGGGGGAACAGCTGACATCGGCGGTGGAACCGCCCGGCATCCGGGAGCAGCGCAGGCTGATGATTGACCTCACCATGCAGGAATACGCTCAAGCCCTGCGGCGCACGTATGGCCCGAAGGGCGTGCTCCAGGTTCCATTGGCCAAAAAGAAAGGCGAGCAGGCGCAGTTTCTGACGCCCGATGACGTCGCGATACCCGTGAGCGTGCTTTCGAAAGTGGCGGAAGATGGCAGGTGAGTCGAGCAGTTTGCCGATATCGCTTCCATTCCACTATGGCCGATTTTATTGTATACTATACAGATGACAGGTCACGAACAGCCGCCGGAGGTTTTGGGCGCAGAGAGAACCTTGGAACGCCTGCGACAGTCTGCCGGAGCTATTCATGATCGGATTGAGGGCGCACATGCATCCCTCATGCGTCTCTTCGACCGCAATCCGGGTCCGGCGCAAGAGAAACTGCGCGCCTTCGTGGAGAGCCTCCCGACCCTCACGGGCCAGGATTACCGCTCCCTCGTGGGATTCCTCAATTATGCGCGCGACAAAACCACCGCCACGCCCTTTGCGGATGCTGTGGAGGCCGCGCTGCGCACCCACCTCTCGGCAGGCTTGCAATCCACCTTTCGCAATGCGTTAGACTCCTATGCGCTGACACATGCTTCGCAGGACTCTGGCGGGACGCAAGTCGCGGGTTTGCCCTCTCACCACGAACTCCGGTTCGACCGCAGTTTTGCAGATCAGGCGCTGATGCTCGTGCGGATGGCGTACCCCTTCGGCATCAACCTTGCCAATCCCGGTTGGGAAAAAAACAAACAATCGTCATTTGATGCACATGAGGAACTGACATTCGCCCCCGATTTGGGTGTGGATAATGACCGCGTCACCATCCGCCCGCTCGACCCACATACGTCGCTCATCAGTTTTCAGTGCCGCACCCGGCGCGGATGGGAACATCGCTCGTACGAACTCAGCGACGGAGCATCTGCTATCATCGGCCGGAAGCTGAGTATTCCACCGCCCTTCGGCGACACGGTCGACCAGGCATTGCCCCTGCAGATGCATGTGGACTGCGATGTGGGCAGCAATGAACATTTTTCCAGGGCAGGGATCCTCGTAGTCCGTCACCAGGGGCGCATCTACCTCTTTGACCGCGGATGCAGGGCCAGGATCGTCTTCCGGGAGAAAAACGGCAACGTCGGCACGTACAGCCCCGAGAGTGTCGTGGATGCCGATGGACGATGGCAACACGGGCACACCATTGCCATCGCCACTCCCCCCAAGCCGCGCCCTGAGGACTCGGCCAAGACGGTGTACGAGCAGGAGCCGGATAACGGCGTTGCGCCTGCGCCGCAGGTGAAGCTTGGATACTTGCCCGACGAAGTGGAAGAAGAGAGGCCGGCACCCAAAGGAACCCGCGGGCAGAAGCTCCCATGGTATCGCAGGATTTTTACAGGGTGGCTGCGACGCTAGAACATCATCGGTCTGTGAGGACGTATGGAGGATAGCAGGCTGTTATCCTCGCCGAAACGATCATCGAATCACATCCACGGTAGGGCGATCCAGTTACCCGAATCTCAGTGAGAAAATAACCCCGAGGGTCTTACTGGAGCTGTCGGGCAGGTCGTGGCTGATGTACACGCCGCCTTTGTCGAAGTTGCCGATGTTCACTATGAGACCGTCGGCGCTCTGTGTGGACGTCCACGCCCACATCCGTTCCAGCAGCCGCACGCGTTTGGATGGGTCGCTGTTCTGGAACGTGACGAGGATATCTTGGAGCATTTCGGAAACGCTCCCGCGCAGAAGGGTATTCACCTTGAGCGAGACCAGCTTCCCCGAAGCCGTTTTCCAGTCGTTGGCGAGCAGGTGCTTGAGCTCGCCCCTCCCGGCGTCAAATTCCCGTATGGTGTCCTGGTACGCGAGCGGCAGCGCCGCTTTCTTAAACAGTGTTTTACGCAGATAGTCAGCAAGCACGGAGGTCTGGTCCAGGTAGTTCCTCCCGGTGGAACCCGCAATTACCTCGTTGCCGGTGAATGCCCAGCCGGGCCGCGGCGCCTCGCCGGCGTAGAAGGGCGAGGCGACTTTCCATTCGGAGGCGACGTCGTACACCACCTCGCCGTCACTCTGCCGCGCGAAAGTCTCGTGCAGCAGGTCATGCATTGTTTTGATCGTGAGGGGCGATCCATCGGGTGCTTTGCCCACACGTAGCCGCAATGTGTGTCCCAGCGCCGCATGGCGCGCAATCTCTTCCTCGGGCGGCGGCTCAGGGAGGTCCTGTGCCGAGAGCGTCAGGCCGGGGAAGGTCTTCAGCAGCTCATCGGGGCCGTAGAAGTGCCCCTCGCCGCATGCCGCGGCCATCATCTGCCGTGCGCGCGCGATATCGGGCATAGGGGCGCTGGGGAATATGGAAGCGTCGTCATTCTATCGCACGGAATCGTGTTTGTCAGCTTCCCCGGTGCCGTGCGTTGCATGCATTGGCTCCCCCAACCATGCAAATTACGAACCAGACAATCGAAGGCATGATCCGGTGGTACAGGTTCCTGAAATCACTTTCCGAAGACAAAGACTTTGTCTTCAGCCCTTTCAATTCTGCTGACACAATTGCATGACATTTGTTTTACTAGTTGTGCCAATATGCTGTCGTTCTTCCATCGATTCACTCAAAGATCTTCTAAGCAGCTCGTCAACTATGTTTGAAGCAAGAATGTTCACCAAAGATCACTTGACCCAGAGCATGGTTGGCAGACGTGTCGTGAGCAGGATCGCCTTCCAGACCGAAGAGTGTGCCAATAGATTTGAGGCCCAGTCCCGTATTGGCGAAGTTTCTGCCTCCACGGCTCTCTCGGTCGAGATTTGCCCACATCTCTGGCGTGTACGTTTTAGTGAGAATAGTACGAACACGCTCACGTTCCTTCGCGTCAGGATCACCATAAGCTTCTCCCCAAATCGTCCGGCCTAAGTTATGGTGTACAGAGAGGTTATGTGAAGGATCGCCCTCCACACCGAAGAGTCGTGCGATGGCATATAGACCCAACCCCGTTCCGGCAAAGTCCCGGCCTTTGCGGTTCAGTTGTGGGAGCGTCCCCCAAGTGTCAGCCGTGTATCCTGTTTTGAGAATAGTACGAACACGCTCACGTTCCCTCGTCTCAGGATCACCATAAGCTTCTCCCCAAATTGCCCAGCCGAGGGCGTTACGGACAGAAATGTTACTGACAGGATCGCCCTCTACATCGAAGATGCGCGCGATAGTATTCAGCCCAAGGCCAGTTCCATAGAAATCCCTTCCTTCACAATTTACATTTGTGAGCTTTGTCCAGGTTGCAGGGCTGTGTGCCGCTGCAAGTATAGTACGAACACGCTCACGTTCCCTCGTCTCAGGATCACCATAAGCTTCTCCCC
>CAZAUW010000043.1:0-871 GCA_964488295.1 uncultured Candidatus Peribacteria bacterium | reverse complement strand
AAATCGCCCGGCCCAAGTCGTGACGGGCAGAGCTAATGATAGGATTACTCTCTACGCCGAAGAGTGTAGCAATGGCATGGATGCCCAACCCACTCCCGGCGAAGTTTCTGCCTTTACAATCTGAATAGATCAGTGCTGCCCAAGTGTCCGCCGTATATTCTCTTTTCACAAGATTTCGAACACGCTCACGTTCCCTGGTCTCAGGATCACCATAAGCTTCTCCCCAAATCGCCCGGCCCAAGGCATGATGATCATCATTGATGCCGTGGGGATTCCCTTTAACCCTGAAAAGAGAAGCAATTCCGATGATGCCCAATCCTGTCCCTGCGAAGTCCGCACCCTTACGATTTCGCTGTGTGAGCGTTGCCCACATCTCTGGCGTGTACGTTTTAGTGAGAATAGTACGAACACGCTCACGTTCCCTCGTCTCAGGATCACCATAAGCTTCTCCCCAAATCGCCCGGCCCAAGTCGTGACGGGCAGAGCTAATGATAGGATTACTCTCTACGCCGAAGAGTGTAGCAATGGCATGGATGCCCAACCCACTCCCGGCGAAGTTTCTGCCTTTACAATCTGAATAGATCAGTGCTGCCCAAGTGTCCGCCGTATATTCTCTTTTCACAAGATTTCGAACACGCTCACGTTCCCTGGTCTCAGGATCACCATAAGCTTCTCCCCAAATCGCCCGGCCCAAGGCATGATGATCATCATTGATGCCGTGGGGATTCCCTTTAACCCTGAAAAGAGAAGCAATTCCGATGATGCCCAATCCTGTCCCTGCGAAGTCCGCACCCTTACGATTTCGCTGTGTGAGCGTTGCCCACATCTCTGGCGTGTACGTTTTAGTGAGAATAGTACGAACACGCTCACG
>CAZAUW010000042.1:0-7328 GCA_964488295.1 uncultured Candidatus Peribacteria bacterium | reverse complement strand
CTACGACCGCGAGGGTGTGATTGACGAGGTGCCCGTCCAGCCCGGCTGGCAGGTGCCAAGCGAGATCGAGGTCCGGCGCCTGATCGACGACCGCTTCCTCGGGCGGTTCCAGCAAACGCCCCCGGCGCACTCGGCTGTGCACGTGGGCGGCGAGCGCGCGTACCGCAAGGCGCGCCAGGGCAGGGACGTGAACATCGCCCCGCGCGAAGTGGAAGTGACCCGTTGTGCGATCCTCCACTACGAATTTCCCGACCTGACGCTCGATATCGCCTGCGGCTCGGGCACCTACATCCGCTCGTTGGCGCACGACTTGGGGCAACTGCTGCACTTCGGCGCCTACCTGGCGGGACTGCGGCGCATCCGGGTGGGGGAGTGGTCAGTGGAGGGCGCCAAGGAGCCCGACCAGGCCGTGTGGTCGGATGTCATTCCCCTCAAGGATGCGCTCGACCCTTTCCCGCGCCGCGACTTGAGCGACGACGAATGGGATGACGTGCGGTGCGGCAGGAATATCGAAGCGGAAGTGCAGCCGGATACCATCGGGTGGCACCAGGAGCTGCCGGTTGCGTTGCTTACTCCCGCAGCCGATGGCACGGCGCACGCAAGGAAGGTGTTTTGACGACGATTTCCTTCCTTCAGGTTGAGAATACGAGCCGATCTTGCTACCGTCTGCGCGCCCGGGTCAGTAGCTCAGTTGGTAGAGCAGCCCCGCAACTCGGTGCGGGGTTGGTCCAGGGTTTCACCTCTCGTTTCTTTCATTTCATGGGTCAGTAGCTCAGTTGGTAGAGCAGGAGCCTCTTAAGCTCTTGGTCGTGGGTTCAAGTCCCACCTGACCCACCACATATGTCTCAGATTGGTGTCTATATTCTTCAGGGTTCCAGATATTACGTCGGCAGCACCGATGATCTTGATCGCAGACTGCGAGAACATGAGTGCGGTCACACTTACACATCGAAGAGAATCGGGAAGTGGACCCTCAGGAAATTTTTCCCGCGCGAAACGCTTCAAGATGCCCATAGACTGGAACGACGCATCAAGAAATCCAAGAATACTTCGTGCTGGCTCAGCGAGTAGAGCAGCCCCCACGCAAAAGGGGTCAATACCCCGCCAGCTTACCTGCCTCTGCGGCAGACAGGTTTCTTCCCTCACAGGTTCTTCGCCGTCTCCATGCAGTGCTTCTGGATCGTTCTCCAGTCAAACGGGAATTTATAGGTCTCAACCGCCCGCACCAGCGCCGCGAAGCAATGCCAGATGGTGGCATGCGTGTACACAAACGCGTTGCCCGTTTCCTGCACGGGGTTATAGTCCTCCAGCATCGGGGCGGGGAAGGAAACCGGCACGACCCCGTAGGCGAGGGCGCAATGCAGTTCTTCCTGCGGCACCGATGCGCTCAAAAAGAGCGTCATGTCGGCGGCCGCGTACATCTTGCGGATCGCGGCATCGGTCTCGCTCACGATCTGGAAACGATGCGACTGGTCTTTGGAAAGCCTGGTGAAGAGCGCGCCATAGTTGGCTGATCCCTTGCCGAGCACCAGCACTTCCAACTGCAGCGAGAGCAACCCTGGCAGCACTTCCTCCAGGAGCTTCCCCCCGAGCGAGTCTGTCATCCCCGCGGGCATACACAGCATCGGTCGCTTGGGTTCCGTCGCCCACCCGAGCTCGCGCTGCAGCGCCGTCTTATTCTGCACTTTCTGGTCGAGCGTGCCCGCCGCGTATTTGCGCGTGATGTGCGGGTCTGTGGTGGGGGAGGGAGCCGACATGAAGGTTCAAGAAATCCTCTTATTATAGCAGAAAAGTCGGTATTCGCTGCATCTCTGAACTTGACGTAAATTTATATTATTTTTCTATAATTTTTCAGCAGCCATACCGTAGCCGGGACGCTGCGTCCCGGCTACGGTAGCTATGGAATGCAGCGTTCCGGTTACGAGATCTCCGGAACGCAATGTCTTGGCCACGGGATCGCTGGAACTCTGTGTTCCGGCTAAGGATCTTCCGGCGGCTCAATCGCTGCATCCTTGCTTCTGCTACTCTTGTCTTCGCCTTTCCCCGCGGTGAAACACCTTCTCATTATCGACGGCCACCATCTGATGTACCGCGCGTATTACGCCATCCCGCCGACACTGCGGACAACCAAGGGCGAGCAGACGAATGCGGTGTACGGCGTCACGTCGATGATCATTGCGATGCTGAAGGCGGAGGAACCGGATGCGGTGGTCTTCTGCTTCGACGCGGGCGAGGAAACATTCCGTCACAAGGAACACGCTGCGTACAAGGAGGGACGAGCCGAGACGCCTGATGATTTTTACCTGCAGATACCCCGCATTACGCAGCTCATCGAGGCGTTCCATTTCCCTCACGTGTCGGACACCGCATATGAGGCCGATGATTTCCTGTGCACCTATGCGAGAGCCGGCGAGAACGCCGGGATGAGGGTGACGATCGTCACGGGCGACCGCGACGCCTTGCAGCTGGCAAACGAGCATGTCCGCATCGCGATCCCGCACAAGGGCTACCAGGAGCCGGAGTATCTGGGTCCCGGGGAGGTGCTCGCAAAGTTCGGCGTACGGCCGGATCAGATCGCGTCCTACAAGGGCTTGAGGGGCGACCCGTCCGACAACCTTCCCGGGGTGCGCGGCATCGGCCCCAAAATCGCCGCCGACCTGCTCCAGAAGTTCGGGACGCTCGAAGAGATCTACCGTCACGTGGATGAGGCGAAACCCTCCGTGCGCGAAAAACTCCTCAAAGACCGCCAGCAGGCCTTTTTCTGCGAACGCATGGCAACCCTCGTGTGCCCCGAGCCGCCGCTGCCGCTCGATTCCCTCACGATCACCCCTCACGACGTGGCGGAGCCGGTGACCCTGATGCGCGAGCTGGAGTTCACGTCGCTCGTGCGGCGCCTGGAGTCGCTGAGTCAGACGCTCTACGGGAAGAAAATCTTTGTGATGAGCGAAAAACCAGTGGCGGCAGCACCGCGCAAAGAGCAGCTGTCACTTTTCTAGCCGTCGCCTTGAGGGTTTTTTGGCGATCATCGCGGTTCAAAAGCAGCCGCAAGCTTGAGCACAAAGCGTGTTCATGGGATTTCCGGCCAATATTTTCTTGAACAAATTTTGTGTAATATCGCATTCGTACAATGAAAAATCTGCATAGAAATTGTATTCGATATGCAAGTTCTTGAATACGAAACGTATTCAGGAAGTGCTTGCAGGCCTCTTCGACGCCAGTTTAGACTTCTTCCCGTTTCATCCGGCGGACGATTCCTCAGTCATTTTTTTGGAGAAATCCCCGCTTTCCCTGCACCCACATGCCCAAAGAACGCGTCCTCGCCAGTCTCGATATCGGAAGCGCCAAGATCCGCACCGTCATTGCCGTCGTCGACGGCGCCGACGACCAGCGCATCCCCAATATAATAGGTGTGGGGCTCTCGCCGTCGCTCGGGATGCGCAAGGGGCATGTGATTGACGTGGAGGAGTTGATCCACAACATCATTTCGTCGCTCGAGGACGCGGAGCGCATGGCCGGTGTTCCGGTAAACCATGTCTTTGTAGGTATGAGCGGCTCGCACATCGAGGCATTCGACAGCAGGGGCGTGATCGCCATCTCGGGGGCCGAGATCACGGTGGAAGACATCGCCCGGGTGCTGGACGCCGCGCAGGCCGTGAGCATCCCCGCCAACCGCCGCATCCTCCACATCGAACCCAAGTCGTACGCCGTGGACGAGCAACGGGGCATCAAAAATCCGCTGGGGATGACGGGCATCCGCCTGGAGGTGGAGGCGCACATCATCACCGGCCACGTGCAGCATGTCAAAAACTTGGAGAAGTGCATTGACCAGGCGGGAGTGGATATCGACGCCCTCGTGCCCGCCACCATCGCCGCGGCCGAAGCGACCCTCACCAAGCGCCAGAAGGAACTGGGAGTCGTGATCATCGATATCGGCGCAGGATGCAGCAGCATCGCGGTGTTCGAGGAGGGGACCATCCTCCATTCCGTCTGTCTGCCGATCGCGGGCGAGAGTGTGACGAGCGACATCGCCATCGGGCTGCGCACGAGTATCGATACGGCCGAGAAAATCAAGATCGAGTACGGCTCGGTGCTCCCGGCCGAAATCAACGAGCGCGAGATGATCGATTTGTCCTCCGTAAGCAAGGTAGACACCCAGACCGTGAGCAAGAAGTACATGGCCGAGATCATGCAGGCCCGGTACTTCGAGATTTTCTCGCTCATCAAAAACGAGCTGCAGCGCATCGGCCGCAGCGGCATGTTGCCCGCGGGCGCCATCCTCACGGGGGCGGCGGTGAAGGCTCCCGGCGTGCTCGACCTGGCGCGCGACGTGCTCGGCCTGCCCGTGCAGATGGGTTTCCCGGTGGAGATCGGCGGCGTGATCGAAAAAGTGGACGACCCGGCCTACGCCACGGCCCTGGGGGCGCTCGTGTGGGGCATGCGCGAGGAAGACCACTCCTTCGGTATGGGTTCGTCCTTTCAGATGAAGCGCGCCGTCAAGCAAATGGGCAGCTGGATCAAGAGCCTCTTCCCGTAAATGTTTTTCGTTGGTTCGAAACGAGAAACGAGCCAACGACAATCCCGTTCCATTCAATTCTCTCCCTCTCGCACTCTCTCATAATTTTTCCCCCTCCGTTCCCATGTCCGACACATTCCGCTCCATCTTCTCGGGTAGCAAAGGCACTGCCGGCTCCGGCAGCACCGGTTCCGGCTCATCCGGCCAGGACGAACTCGCGTTCGCCTCGCGCGAGGTGCGCCCCGATATGCTCCCGGGCGCCGTCATCCGGGTGCTGGGCACCGGAGGCGCCGGCAATAACGCGCTCGCGCGCATGATCCAGGAGAAACTGCATGGCGTGGAGTTCATCGCGGTGAACACCGATGCCCAGGCACTCTACCACAACCCCGCGCCCAAGAAGATCACAATCGGCCGCGGCACCACGCGTGGGCTGGGTGCCGGCGCCAATCCCGACATCGGTAAGAAGGCAGCCGAGGAGGCGCTGGAGGAGATCAAGAGCGCGCTCGAGGGTACGGACATGCTCTTCATCACTGCTGGCCTGGGCGGGGGGACGGGCGGCGGCAGCATCACGGTGATCGCCGAAGCCGCGCGCAGCATGGGCATCCTCACGGTCGCGGTGGTCACCCGGCCCTTCAGTTTCGAGGGGTTCAAGCGCAAAAAGCAGGCCGATGAGGCGATGGAGACGCTCAAGGGAAAGGTGGATACCCTCATCACGATCCCCAACGACAAGATCCTCTCGCTCATCGACAAGACCACCCCGCTCACCGAGGCGTTCCAGGTGGTGGATGAGGTCCTCAAGCACGCCATCGAAGGCATTTCCAGCCTCATCACCGTCCATGGGCTCGTCAACGTCGACTTCGCCGACGTGAAGGCCAGCATGCAGGACGCCGGCACGGCGCTCATGGGCATCGGCTACGGCACGGGCGATAGCCGCGCCGCCGAGGCGGCGCGCGCCGCCATCGACAGCCCGCTCCTCGAGACGAGCATCCACGGCGCGCAGGGCATCCTCTTCAACATCACCGGCGGCAACGACCTCTCGATGTTCGAGGTGGACGAGGCCGCCCGCATCATCACGGAAGCGTCCGCGCCCGAGGCCAACATCATCTTCGGCGCGGTGATCGACGAGGCGTTCACCGGGCAGGTGAAGTGCACCGTCGTCGCCACGGGCTTCACCGACAGCGAGAAGTCATCGCCCGCGCTGAGCAGTCCCGCCCAGCGCATCCTGAAGAGCAATTTCGGCCGCTCGCCCCTGGTTTCCGACAAATCCGACGCCGCGCGCTCTTCCCAGAGCGGCGAGCAGGGAGCGAAATCCACGTCGCTCGATTTGAACGTCGAAGAGCTCGAAGTGCCGGCATTCATGCGCAAGCCCTTGAGCAAGTGATACCCCCACCCGGCCTTCGGCCACCCTCCCCCCCGGGGGAGGGGTCTTTGTAAAAAAAGCCCCTTGCCCCCGTGGGGGAAAGGGGTTGGGGTTAGGGGGCGGACTGAGGCAAAAGACAACAATATTGAGCCGATGAGGAACGGTCACGCATGCGTCCCAGTACTCCCAAAGCCCCCCCTCGCTTCTTTCCCATGCCCGCCCACTTCCTCCCATTGCGCCGTTTCCACCTTCACAAAGATTCCCTGCGCGATGCGTTCCCCGCGCTCCACTGTCACTGCTTGATCGGAAATGTTCTGCACCTGTACCAAAATCTCATCGCCGTCGCCGTGGTAATCCTGGTCGATGATGCCGATCGAATGCGGGCAGACGAGTGCCTTCTTACGCGGCAGCGACGAGCGGGGGACGATGAGGAGCGCGTAGCCCGGAGGCACTTTGACGATCACGTTCCCCGGCACGAGTCCGATCTCCCCGGGTTCGATCACCGTCGCCTGGCGCGTGATGAGATCAAACCCCACCGCCCCCGCCGTGTGGTATTCTGGCAGGGGGAGGGAGGCATCGAGGCGTTGGATGGCGACGCGCATGGGGTAAAACTCAAAGAGGCAGTATCATACCATGCACGATCGATTGATTTCAGAGCGGGATTCCCGGATTGTCATACCACGAAGCCGGAGGGTACTCGAATCCGATTTGCGTGAGTAATACGGGCGTCACTTTGCTGCTCTTGTCGATATCAGTTCGGGGCCACGACAACATGTGGTTCTTCACAAAACGTTTGATGAGATAATCATCATACGGCTTTCCTTTGTATGTCGGAATTTGGTCTACGGTGCCCTGCTTCCAGCTTCCGTACACTTCATCCATTTTGGCCCGCACGGCTTTGATGTAGTTGCGGAAGGCGTCTGCCTTCGACGGATCGTTCGCCACTTCCTTCTTGAATGTTTCGTAATGAACGAGCAGCTGTTCCATGAACATGCGGCCCTTTTCCTTGGATTCAAATGAACCGTCGGAAGCCACCTGCAAGATGCGACGGTAGTAGTTGCTGCTGCCGAGGACCAATTCCGTGCCTTCGTTCTGCCAATTGTAGTAATCGTCGTCGATTTCTTTCGGCTCGATCGTGTTGGTGAATTCCTCGAGGTTCTGCCTGTAGTTATTGAAGGGCGCGATATTTTCATAGAGACTCATTGTCCATTTCCCGTCCTTTGATCTCACAAATTGCCCCGCAATCACTTTGCTTGCGTACTGAAGCAAATCTTTGTTGTCCATGGGTTTGGACCCTACCTGAGCCTCGCGTATGCGGATTTGCTTCTTGACGGCATCGATGATCGCGGCCATATTTCCCGCCCGCTCGAAGGGCACGGCGGTATTCTTCTGGAAGCGCACGATGTCGTTTCGGTCCAATTTGAAGTATTTGTTGGTCATTCCGTTTGGCAGGCC
>CAZAUW010000041.1:0-7352 GCA_964488295.1 uncultured Candidatus Peribacteria bacterium | reverse complement strand
CCCCACACCACGTTTCCAAATCTACGTAGCCTCAGTGGTTTTTCAAAGAGTTTTATAGTTTAAATTCATCTTTAGTCAAGTACACACGCACGCAGAAGCCGTCCCTTAATCATCTCTTAAGCCATGGCGCATACACTGCAGCTTGTTCATCTTTGAACATCGTTCTTTCTCCACACGCACACGCACAACATCGTGAAGAACTACAGGGGGAAGAAGCTGCCGGGGGGCGGCTTCTTTTTTGTGCCCTGAAAGGTTTCGATCGCTTTCCCGTCCAGAGGTGGTACCATCACCTGCAATCCCCCCACTACCGATGCCGCTCCCCTTTGGCAAACTGTTCAAAGCAACATTCCAGACATTTCGTGCCCACGCGCAGGCATTCACCATCATCACGGTCGTCATCGCGGTGATCGGCGCGGCAGCCTACACCGCAGCAGTCACGATCGGCATCCAGGTGGTGGCACCTGCCTTCCACCAGGCGGGAGTGGGTACCTCCGAGCAGGAAGCCGAGAGCATGCTTCTGCAGTCGTGGGTACGGAGCGGAGGGGCAAGTGAACAACTCACGAGCCGGATACAGACAGTCCAGGCAGCCTACAAGAAGGCTGAAGCGACGGCATTGGTGGCAAAATTCCAGAAAGGCGATGAAGGAGCAGGGAAGGAAATTGTGAATATCCTGAATGAGAAGTCTCCAAACGAGCAGACATTGGGCGGGGCGGATACTCAACTCTTGGTACTGATGGCAGCAGCGAAGGCGAAAGACCCCTACTCCACCCAACTCCTCACCCAAGCGATCTCATCGGCTTGGTGGGGCCAGGTGTTCTCCGCAGCCATAGGGGAGCGGATCCTTGGTCTCCTCACAAACCCGCTCTTCTGGGTCGCAGTGATTGCATCGGCTGTCATCTTGATGTGGGTTTTCTACGCCGTGCAGGCATTCTATGTCCAACTGGCCTTGGGCAAACACGGCACGGCAGGCATCGTGCGACAATCGCTCTGGCTCGCGCCCAAATTCTTCGTGCAGCAACTCTTCGTATGGCTCTTCCTGGCGTGGCCGGCGCTCCTTGGGGTGCTACTTGTGGTGGCATCGGGTGGGAGTCTCTTCCTGCTCGCCCTCATAGGCTTCATCGCAGCAGTTGTCATGGCGGCTATATTCGGGCCGCGCTTCATGGCGATGCAGGTGCTTTTAGTACGAGACAAACACGGCATCGTCGAGAGCATCAAGAAAAGCTACCACTCGACGCGCGGGTATTGGTGGAAAATTGTGGGCAATAGCATTCTCTGGGGGTTATCTGTCGGCATCGCCAGTGCCGTCATCCGCTTCATGGGGACGCTGCTCCTCGGGCAAGCGGCTTTCGCCATTCCCCTCTTCCTTGCTTTCTTCCTCCTGCTCCTCTGGCCGCTGCTCATCCAGCTGGCCCTCCTCGGCCTGAGCGCCTGCTTCTACACCCACCTGAGCGTGACCGTTCTGGAGAACCCGGGTAGGAAGGGGTGACGGGTGGATCTCTGTACCTGAGCGGGTGGGGAAGGGCGTACTGATCGGGCAGAGCGAAATCGCGGCGTAGTCTCGGCTGCGAAGCAGCCGGACGAAGCCGGATGGAGCCGCCTCGGGGATAAAGTGAGAATTACACTTGTAGATTAGGACTGCCCGGCTTCGTTCGCTGTGGCGAACTACGCCGCGGCATCCGGTTTGGAGATAACGAAAACTGCGAACATCGCGGCGTAGTGCCCGCAGGCACGAAGCTGGATGGAACTCCTTCTGGAAACTTATCAGGAACTGGCCCCTTCAGGTTTGAGAGACAATAAATCCAGACACTGCTTTCTTGTCCTCATCGATTCCATCAGCCAAGGCACGAGTCGGATTCCATGTGATTCGTATTGGGACAGAAATTTGAATAAACCTAGTATCGCATGAAAGCCTTCTGAGGTAATTCCAGATGCTTCAATGGCCTGTCTGAGTTGCTCAAAGCCGATTGCAGATCCTTCCCGCAGAATTTTGCCGATGAATTCGCCGGCACGTCTGTTGCGCCCTCCGACGCTGGTGATGCGGTAATCGGCGAGTCCGCTCGGATGCCGCGTGGGATCTTCCGACGAAGCCACGAGGGTGAGCAGCGACCGCATGTCTTCGATGACCAGAGGCTCGAAATCCCGCTGAACCATCTGCGCCCTATCGCAAATTTCCGCCATCACCGAAAGAACGCCGCACGCCAAGGCCGCGATGTTTTTGTACGCGCCGAGCAACTCGGTTCCGATAACGTCTTCAGTATGGTGAAAATCAATCCTCACGCCATCGAACAGTCCTTGTACGCGGGATCGCGCCTGCGGCTTGCCTGCGAGAGCCAGGGAAAACCTGTGTCTGCTGTCCTGGACGATGTCACGGGCGAAGGAAGGACCCGACAGTACTGCGATATCTCTTTCCGATGCGGCAAACAAGAATTGCGTCGGCGTCCTCCCATCCGGCGTCATGCCCTTCATGGTTGAGATGACGGGGATATGGGGCGGCAAACAATCGAGTATCCCTTTCTCCTTTTCGATACCCGGTGTGGTTCTCCCCGTAACGACCGCGCTGACTCCTTCCAGTTGGGTCGGTTCGTCCACATAGACAATCGCTCCTCCGCGATGCGTGCTCTCGTACTCGATGCCTGACGTATCTCTGCGACTGCGGAGAATGAGAGCGTCGACGTTCTTCGCCAATAGGCCGCGAGCGATTGCCGTGGCGTATGTGCCAGGACAGGTAAAGCCTATGCTTGCGGATGCTTCTCGTTCTGACTCCATGAGCAGAATAGGGGCGCAGCATTTTAGCTATATTCTGCCATTTTCCAAGAAAAATGGTGTGATCTCTTTTCTTTTTTGACGGACACCCCTCGCCCTATCCACGGGCAGTCAGGGTGGAGGCGCAGCACAACCTTGGATGGCCGGTGGTAGTCTCTCTCCGCACCCGAGATGCTCTCTGCTTGATTTGGGAGGTTCTTCTCCCAACTGAAACAGGTACCGCCAATGGCGCCAGCATAAGCGAAGCGAATACTGGAGCCGCCTCGGGGACTTGAACCCCGGACCTACGCATTACAAGTGCGTTGCTCTACCACTGAGCTAAGGCGGCATGGCCAGCTTGTAGGAAGTAGCTTGTAGCTGGTAGAAAACGTTCTTCCTGCAAATGGCCTACAAGCTACCAGCTACCAGCTATCAGCTACAAGCTCGCCAGAGGCCGACTTTTTGATTGCAGTATTTGCGTCGAAGAGAGAAACTATGCATCCGCTCTTTCGATGATCGCCCCTCACCATTTTGGACGATTGTCTGCGCAGCATATTGTCGTCAATAGGTTGCAGACGCAATCGGTCAAAATGGTGAGGGGAGGAACGTCCGGGCACCACCGGAACGCCATGCGGGTAACGCCCGCCCATGCGCCCCATATACGGCAAATGCGCATGAGGACTAGTGCCACAGAGACGAGCCCCACGCAGAGCTCTGCTTTGACGGGGCATGTGAAACGTCCCCGGCTGGAACGGGGACCCCGCGAAAGCGGGGCGGTAAACTCATGGTGGTGCAAGGAGGATTTGGGTCGGGAGGATTCGCGATGGTTCCATCGCGCTCCCTTCCCCTCCGCTTGAGCTCATCGGCAACGATCGGGCCTAGAGAGATGATCATCATCCGGCTCTGTCCCGTTCTGCGGGACTCCGCCGCGATACAGAACCCGGCGTACGGAAGAGCGGACCAAAGGCCGGGGCACCGCCCCGGTTTTTTGTAGAGCAAATTTGACAAGTAAATTTTACATGCTACAGTCATAAAAATGAGCATCGAACGGTACTATAAGGAAAGGGCAGCAGAATATGAACAAATCTATCATCGTCCTGATCCCACTCGCCAAGCAGAGCAGCTGAAATTGGCAAACGATGTGAAATCCGCCATGAGAGGGAACAATGTCTTGGAAGTGGCGTGTGGCACGGGCTACTGGACTCAGTTCGCGGCTGAAACGGCAAAGCACATTGTGGCCACCGACCTATCGGAGGAAACACTTGCAATCGCACGTTCCAAGAACCTGCCGCCCGACGTGGTGGAATTTCGCCAGGCAGATGCATTCGCTCTCACGCGCGACCGAGATCTTTTCAATGCCGGTCTTTCGATGTTCTGGCTTTCGCATGTTCCAAGAGCCAGATTGACGAAGTTTTTGGACGGTTTCCATGCTGCGCTGGGGACGGGGTCAACCGTGTTGATCGCAGACAACGTGCTCGTGGAAGGCATCGGAGGGCAGCTCGTCAAGAAACCTGGTGAAGCAGATACGTACAAAGCGAGAACTTTGGAAAATGGCACAACGTACGAAATCCTCAAAAACTATTTTGAAGAAGCGGAATTGAGAAGAATCTTCTCACAGGTTCGCGATCTTCGCATTGAGCTACACTCGTGTTTCTGGTGGGTTCAGTACAAGGTCTGAGAGGCGACGGTCTCATATCTTCCCACTCCCACTCTCCTCGCACTTCCTATCCAGGTCGAGCGGCAGGGTGATGGTGAATGTACTCCCCTTCCCTTCAGCACTCTGGAAGGTGATCTGGGCAGCGACGCTCTCGGCGATGGATTTGCAGATGTAGAGGCCTAGGCCCGTGCCGTCGGTATCCATGTGACGCACGTTGCGCGCCCGGAAGAATTTTTCGAAGAGACGCGGCTGCTCGTCAACTGGAATGCCCACTCCGTGGTCGGCAACGGACACCATCACGCGGCGGTTGGTTTCATCCAACTCCATCGAGAGGTCAATCACCCCGCCAGCGGACGAGTACTTGAGCGCGTTGGAGAGGAGGTTTTGGAGGATCACCTGGAGCAGGACGGGGTCGGTGCACACGGTCTGGGGGGTAGCGAGGAGGGAGGTGTGCAGGCGCAGCTGCTTCTCCTTCACCGTCATCTGCCATTCCTCGGCCACGCGCTGCAGGAAGTGCGCCATCTCGATTTGGTGGTACTCGGGCTTGATGGCGCCGCCCTCCAGGCGCGCGACGTGCAGCAGCGCCTCGAGCAAGTTGGCCATGCGGCGGGACGCGTGCTCGATCTGCTCGATGTAGGCCTGCTCCGATGGAGTGAAATCTTTGGTTCCTTCGCCCGCCAGCAACTCCATGTACCAGCGGATGGAGGAGAGCGGCGTGCGCAGCTGGTGGCTGGCGAGCGAAATGAACTCGGACTTCATGTAATCGAGCTGGCGTTCGAGGGTCATATCCTGGAAGACCACGATGGCCCCCAGGGATGCGCCTTCCACGAGCGGATTGATGGTGAGGGTCACGGGAAGGATGGTCTGGTCTTTGCGCATCACCCCCATGTGGGCGCCGGGGTGTGAGCGGTAGCTGTCGCCGTCACGGAGGACCTGCAGCAGGGGGTGGCTGTCCGGCGGGCATTGGACGCCCTTCTCGCAGAGCACCAGGACGTCGCTTGCTTTCTTTCCGGCCACGTCGGTGTGTTTCTGCTGAAGTAAGCGCAGTGACGCCGGATTGGCGGCGCTCACCATGCCCTGGGGATCCACCGTGAGGATGCCGTAGTCGATGCTCTCGAGGATACGGCGGTCGAGCACATACTGCTTCTGCAGCTCGGCCGTGCGCTCGGTCACCATCTGTTCCAAGTGGTCATAGGTCATCTTGAGGCGGGAGGTCAGGTCGGCAATGGCGCTCTCCAGCACCTCCACTTCATCCCCCGTACGGATGCTGCGGGCAAAGTCCAAGCGGCCGGGCGCGAGGAATTTCACGCCTCCGCTCAAGGTGAGGACCGGGAGCGTGAGGCGCCGGCCGAGGAGGTAGGCAAGCGCGGAGCCGAAGCAGAGCAGGAGCGCCGAGAGCACAGCGTAGGTGATCCCCAGCCGCACGAGGCCCTGGAAGGCTTCGGCCTCGCTCAACTCCACCGTCAAGCCCCAGCCGAGCGACGGCAGGAAGCGCTCGGCTGCAAACACCGGCTCTCCCCTCTCTCCCCGTGTCTCCTCCACCCCCTCCAACCCCATGGATGCTCTGGTGAGGGGGAGGGATGCCAGGAGCGGGTCGTGGACGTCGCCCAGAGGGAACGATCGAAGCGCCGCACCCGAGCGGGAATCCTGCACCACACTGATTTCTCCACCGCGGTTGAGCCCGAGCGTGATGGTGCCCGTCTTACCCAGGTAGGTGTCGGCGAAGAGCGCGGCAAGGGTGGACTCGACCCTGTAGTGCGCGCCGAGGTACCCCGCCGGGCGCCGCTCCAGATCGAAGAGCGGCGAGTAGACGTCGTTGGCCGTCCAACCCTTGTGGGGTTCGATGGACGGCACAAGCACGGTGGAGGCGACTGCCGGGAAGCGCGCGGGGCTTGGCGTGCCCACCGCCTGCAGGAGCCGGCGGTCCACCGAGAAGAGCGTGAGCCCTTCGACGGGGATACCGTCGGATACGAGGTTGTGTTCGAGCTGCAGCAGGAGAGGACTTCCCTGCGGCGAGACGAGGGCCTGGGCAATGTCGGCGCGCGCCGCGATGAGGGCGGTGCGCTCGCGGTCCTTGCGCACGCTGTCCTCCACTATGGCCTTGCGAGCGCTGGCGACGGCCGAGAGCTGCAGCAGGGTGCGCTCCGCCAGGAGCGACCGCGCGACTGAAAACGACACGCTTCCCAGCAGCACGACGGTGACGAAGACAACGGCCAGCGACTGTCGCAGGAGCCGGCGGAAGATCGGCTTTTTGACCTTCGGCAGAGCCGCGGGGAGGGTGGGGGGTTCTATGGGCATGGGTATGGTTCTATCCGTTTATTATAGCAGA
The DNA here is from genome assembly GCA_964488295.1 of uncultured Candidatus Peribacteria bacterium. Taxonomy (GTDB): domain Bacteria; phylum Patescibacteriota; class Gracilibacteria; order Peribacterales; family Peribacteraceae; genus CAZAUW01. The sequence goes on along the minus strand of CAZAUW010000041.1, from coordinate 624 downwards.
AAAACGCACTTTTGGCCACCTTCGCTGCGGCAGAAAATACGCAAGAGGATGGCCAAAATCCGAATGGTGTATGACTCCAAGGAGGGCTGAGGGGGGTCCCCTGTCTTTAGCAAAAACCCCTCTCGCGAGGGGTTTTTTATCGATGCTCCGGCAGAAGGGTTAGCGGGTTACCTGCACATTGGTCGCCTGCTCCGCACCCGGAGCGGCCACGGTGATGCGGCCGTTGACATCTTTCCAGATCGTGTAGTTGGTGCCGGTGCCGGCTGCCGGCGCCTGCGGATCCACGGGAACACTCACGAGGTACGCACCGGTGAGCGCGCGCAGGTTGACGCCATTATTGCAGCTGGCGGCGGTGGATTTGCAGATCGTCTGCGGGGTCGTGGGCGGTACGCCCGGGGGCAGGTTGCCATTGTGGTCGATGGCGTACTGGTAGACGGCGTTGAGGATCGTGTTCACATCCGACCGCCTCTGGGCATCTCGGGCGCTCCCGAGTTGCTTCGTGGGGTTAATGGCCAAGATGACAATCGAGGCGAGGATGGCGATTATGCCAAGTAATAGGGGGAGCCCAACAAGGGATAAACACGGGGGTCGGTGGAAAGATGGCACAAAAAAGGAGAGGAAAAA
>CAZAUW010000040.1:0-7372 GCA_964488295.1 uncultured Candidatus Peribacteria bacterium | reverse complement strand
GTAATTCTTTCACTTTCATATCAACAGGCTTATTGATATCCGGGGCTAAAACCCCCTCACCTTTCCTAAAAGCTTCCAAATCAACAGCGGGTATAAGATGGCCTCGCTGCCTCGCGCTTTCCTGCAAATCAGCAAGGTGCTCCATCATGGACTTCTTCTTCACCAGCTCACTCTTCACCTGATTTTTTTCTTTGGAAGTATCCGGAGCAGGTGATTCGGGCGAAGGGGATGTGGCAGCCTGCGGAGGGGAAGCTGGATTTTCCCTGGGAGGCATCGGGTCGGCATCCTGGAATTTTTGTGGTTCAGAGGGATCTTTCGCATTGCGCGCCGTGCCGTGGGTCGGTTCATGCTCCCATTGTTCCTCGGGAGGCTGAGTGGATCTTCGAGGATGATGCGAATCATCTGCTTTTTCCTCCGGCGGAGGAGTGGCCTTTGCGACAAGTGTCTTGGCGGGCGTGTTCTCTTCTTGTTTCTTCTCTCCGCCTCCTTTGGACATGTTCAACGCAACAACCCCGCCTATTCCCACAAAAGCAGCGCCGGCTGCTACGGCTGCCCACAATGTATTGAACCTCCCACGCGACGAACGCACTCGGCTGGCAACAGCTTCTGCGACTGCTTGCTCAATATCTGCATCGTTGTTTTCCGATATTCCTTTCGTCACGATTTTTTCCGGACTCTCACGCACCACTCTGCGCAAAGCCTCTCCAATTGCTCTGCGATAATCCACAGGCAAGCTTCTTATTCTTTCGTGGGTACTTAAGCGATTGACCCTCTCCTTCATCGTGTCGCAATCCGTATCTGGCTGCACCCCAAGCAGAGCAAACAACAGATCTTTTTGTAACCGAACGTCACCATCCACTTTTTCCACTTTCAATTTGCGTATTTTTGCAGACTTCACTGCTAACTCAAGCAGGGTAAGTTCACCCTCCATCCCTTTGCCACGTATCGCGGCATCAGTAGCCATGTGCAGTCAAAAAATCCTACTCCGCGTCCATTCAATTGTCAATGGAACTTTGCACGGAAAAACGCAGCCGTATGCGGCAAAACCGCTCTTCCACTCTCGTAATTTTTTTGATCAACATATGGCGCAGCCGCGAGGGACGAACGGCGAATTTGCCGCTATGCTCGCTCCATGTTGCTGCTCCCGATCCGCACCCCCCGCCTCAACCCGGGCGACGACCTAGCTGGGGTCCTCACGCGCGCTCTAACCGTCCAAGCCGGCGATATCCTCGTCGTCTCGTCCAAGGCAGTGGCCACTGCGGAGAATGCATTGTACGAACTCATGAGACTCAGACCATCCTCGGAGGCGAAGCGGCTGAGCAAGCAGTGCGAGCGCAGCCCGGAATTTTGCGAGCTGGTGTTGCAGGAGCTCACGAGGCTACGCGGCACCGTCATCAACGCGGCGCCGGGCGCACTGCTCACGGAAATCAAACCGCGAGGTCTGGGAACCGGTACGATCCTGATCGCCAACGCGGGCCTCGACGAATCGAACGCCCCCCACGGCTTCGCCATCGGGTGGCCGGAGGATCCCGTTGCGTCATTAAAAAAATTAAGGAGTCAGATTGGAAAAATCCTGAGGGAGCCATCAGCCACCAGCCATCAGCTATCAGAAAAACGTACTGATAGCTGGAAGCTGGAAGCTGATAGCTCGTCGTCTATCGCTCTCATCCTCACAGACTCCTGCGTGCACCCCCGCCGCCTGGGCGTGACGGCCATGGCGCTCGCGGTGAGCGGCATCGAGGCGTTTGTGAGCCAAAAAGGAACGAGGGATCTCTTCGGCAAGAAATTGCACATCACGGTGGAAGCAGTGGCTGACCAGCTGGCCACCGCCGCCAATTTCCTGATGGGCAACGCCGCACAGTCGACGCCCGCAGTGATTATCCGCGACCATGGTCTACAACTGAGTGAGTACGAAGGATGGGTGCCGGGGATCGAGCCGGGAGAGGATTTGTTCCCCTTATTCAGAACTTGAGAACCTTTCGTCATCCCTCGGTCTTCCCCCTAACCCCCAACCCCCTTTCCCCCACGGGGGCAAGGGGGCTTTTTCAAAAAACCCTCCCCCGTGGGGGAGGGTGCCCCGCGAAGCGGGGCGGGTGGGGGAGGTGGGCTAGGGCAGAAAGCGCACCGGTAGTACGATGTGCCCATGCACTTCGTCGTCCTCAGCTCGTCGCGCGGCACGGCCTTCCAGGCGGTCATCGACCGCATGCACGATGGATCACTGCATGCGAAATGCCTGGGGCTCGTGTCGGATCGGGGGGACCGCGGCTGCGTGGAGAAGGCAAAAAAAGCTGGGCTGCCAATCAAAATCGTTGAGAGGAAGAAAGATGAATCACGTGAGGAATATGACAAAAGATTGTTTGATGCGGTGAACGAACTCGCCGGCAAATTTCTTTGAAGCAAAAGACGGCATACGACATACGACATACCATTCATCGCCGCCCTCGGCTGGATGTTCCTCTTCTCACCGTGGTTTGTGGAAAAGTTCCACGGACGGATCGTCAATGTGCATCCGTCACTCTTGCCAAAGTATCCGGGGGTTCACTCATTGCAGGAAGCGCTCGATGCCGGCGACAGTCAGACCGGCATGACCATCCACGTCATCGATGACGGCGTGGACACGGGGAACATCCTCCTGCAAAAAACCTGCCCGATCCTGCCGGGAGACACGCTCGAAACGCTCAAGGCCAGGGAACAGGAATTGGAAAAAGAGTGGTATCCGCGGGTGCTCGAAATGATCGAAAAAGGCGAGATGAAATTATGACAATTCGGCGAATTGAGCCAAGAGGAATTAAAGGAGTAAAGATCACAATGTCTGACTGTGGCTTGATGTAATTTCTTCTGATTCGTCTGATTCCTCTGAATCTTCTCATTCCCCTGATTCGTCTGGTTCTTCAAATGTACCCCTCCACATGCACATGCTCCTTCGCCATCCCCCACTGCGTAAGGGCCAGTTGCTTCACCTCCTTGGTCATGTCCGGGTTGCCGCACGCGTAGAGCGATTTGCCGGTGAAGTCGCCAATGACCTGTGGCACCAGCGACTGCACGCGACCGCGATGCCCGGTCCAGCTATCCGCCGGCGCGCTCAGGATCACGTGGAGGAAAATGTGCGGATACGTCGCGGCGATCGATGCCAGTTCGTCCGTCCAGAACATATCTTCTTCGCTGCGTACCCCGAAGATCACGTCGGTGCGCTGATGGTTGCCGTTCTCGCCCAAATCGGTGAGCTGTGAGCGGAACGGCGCGATGCCCGTGCTGGTGGCGACAAACACGCGCCCCCTGTCGGCATCTTTGATCACAAAATTCCCAAACGGCCCCTTCATCACCGCTTCGCTCCCCAGGCGCAAGGTCTTCTCCACCCAGTTGCTCGCGCGCCCGCCCGGGACTAGCTTGAAGACGAAGAGGAGATCGGGCTCCGACGGCGCCGATGCCATGGAGAACGCGCGCGTCTGGATGTCGGCGGAATTCTCCAGGAGCGCGACATCGAAGAGCACGAACTGGCCGGGCTTGAAAGTGAAGCCATTGGGCTTCCTGAAGCGCACCTCGTAGATATCGCGCGCGATCAACCGGTTGGCGGTGCAGGTGACGGTGTAGGTAGGGACGGGCATTAGAAGGAGTCAGGAGATTCCTTTTTTCATCATCCAAACAAACTCATCGAACAAATAGTTGGCGTCCTCGGGTCCGGGGGTCGCTTCGGGATGGAACTGCACGGCGAAGAACCTGCCTGATTCGTGTCGGATGCCCTCCACCGTGTCGTCGTTGGCATTCCTCCACCATACGTGCCAGCCCTCAGGAAGCTTGGTGGCGTCGACTGCAAAGCCGTGATTCTGCGACGTGATGATGCATCGCTCGCCTCCCCCTTTGGGGGAGGGGCCGGGGGTGGGAGCCTCTACGCACGGTTGGTTCGCCCCCCGATGACCATATTTCAATTTGTACGTATCGCCGCCGATGGCGAGCGCCATCAGTTGGTTACCCAGGCAGATGCCGAAGGTGAGGATATTGCGGTCGATCGCCTTGCGGAGGCTTCTGATCGTCGGCACGCACGTCTTGGGGTCGCCGGGGCCGTTGCTCACAAAGACGCCGTCGATTTCGCCGTCGTACGAATTGAGATCGAAATCCCATGGTACGCGCACCACCCGCACTCCCCTACGGAGGAAGCTACGGATAATATTGCGCTTCATGCCGCAGTCGTAGGCCACAATGGTTACTACTTTTTTGTCAGACTGAGCTCTGTTGAAGTCGGAGTCGAGGGACGGCTCATACGTGATCACTTCCTTGCAACTCACTTCTGCCACGAGATTGGAAAGATTCGGATCTTCGATCTCCCCTCCCCCTCTGGGGGAGGGGCTGGGGGTGAGGGCAGCCAGCCTGCCCAGCATCACCCCGTGCTCGCGCAGCTTTTTGGTGAGCGCCCGCGTGTCGACGCCGGTGATCCCGGGGATGCCGTGTTTACGGAGCCAATCGCCAAGCGAACTCTGCGACAGATGATGGCTGTGCTCCTCGCTCGCCTGCGCGACCACCACGCCGCGCACGTGGATATCCTCGCTCTCGAAATTCTTCGAGAATCCCCATTCGTTGAGCTCCTCCCCCGGCACGCCGTAGTTGCCGATGAGCGGGTAGGTGAAAACGAGGATCTGCCCCCGGTAGCTGGGGTCGGTGAGGCTCTCGGGGTACCCGACCATGCCGGTATTGAAGACGACCTCGCCGTCCATGTCGCGCTCTGCGCCAAAGGATTCACCAGTGAATGTTGTGCCGTCAGAGAGAGTGAGTTGCGCCATTGGCGGGGAGGATAGCAGAGGGCAGGCAAGAAGAAATGAATTCAACTGAAGCCAAAAAAACTCATTATTTGTACTCAATAAAATATAATAAGTATTTGTCTATATCAGGAATGGGCGCGAACATGCCATAAGCTTCTCGGAATGCGGTTTTTGGCGTATAATGGACAGATTTATGGTCACAAAAATAAAAGCCTCGGAATTCATGGGCGACTTGGACAAGAAGGCCGGTTTGGCCGAGGCCGTGGCGAAAGCTGTGAATGTTCACATTGCCGCAGTGAAGGACGAGACGAAAAAAAAGATCCAGGCGCTCCTCGGGAAGACCACACTTCTTCTGGATGAAAAAAATCCGCAGGCCACTGCCGACGTGAAAAAACTCTACGAAAACGTCACATCCACCGAAAAAGTGGCCGGGCTGGAGGCAGGCGTCCGCATGGAACTCAAAGACGTCTTTACGAAAATGGCGGCACACCCGGAAGTGGAAGCTATCACCGCAACAGGAAAAGAAACCTACGACATCAAGGAACCCATGGTGGAAGCGCAGAAGCATCTGGAGGCATCACCAGCACCGGCAGCTCCTCCTTCCCCACCCCACAAGCCGCCGGAGGGCGGACATGGCACGGATGCGGCGGGCGAACAGGGTAAAAGTCCCGATTCTCACCCGCATGGGGGTGACGGACATGATGATCATGACCATAGCGATGATGACGATGATCACGGCGAAGGCCATGGCGACAAAGACAAAAAGGGCCCAGTAACCGTGAAACTTCCGACAATGTTCAAGGGCCGCTACATCATCCCCGCAAGCGTCATTGGTGGCCTAACAGCTTTGGGAGCACTCACTAACAGCATACCGCTTCTCGCACATTCTTCAGCTGCACCTCTCATTGCCGGAGCATGGCACGGGACGGTCGCCGCTCTACAGGCTGGAGCCGATCTGATCGGCTTAATGGGAGGGATCAGCCACATTCCGCTCGTGGGGGCATCCGTGGCTCCTTGGCTGGCGCCAATCATCTTTGGAACCGCAGCTGTTCCTTTAGGGCTGTATGGCATCGGTAAAGTCGTTAATCTCTTACACCAAATGGTAAACCCGAAGGCAGGTAGCACCGGCTTTAAGGAAAGCATGAAATTAGGGTTGAAAACACTCTCATTTCCCCTGTGGGCGCCTTTCAAATTGCCACGGTTGATCGCTAGAGCAAGACAAAAAGTCACGCCGTCCAAAGACAGCGTCAAAAATGAAGTGAAGACCGCCGTCGGATGGGGAACTGTCGGAGGCATTGCGGGCGGGAGCATCGCTCTGCTGGCCGGAACGGTAGGGTCGGCCGGCCTCCTGCCGCTCGCGATCGGCTCCGGAGCGGTGCTCGGTTACGCGGGAAGCATCGCCTTCCGCTCACTCAGAGGCGGACTCAATTTGTTCAAGGAATCGATCGGCGCCAATACGCACGGCTCGACCGTCGGCAACGGCCATGGCAAACATGGCAATGGAGGAGGTCACAACGGCAGCGGGGGACACCATTAATATTGCCCTATGTTACATATGCATACCACTTTCGGCTCCTCGGAAAAAGAGCGTCGCCTCTGCGCGCTCAACACGGCCCCTGACGGATTCCGGGCAAAAGCGGAAGAGATTAATATAAGAGTGAATGATTTCCTCAAAGGCCGCTTTGAGAGATTGATGAACGCCAATGCCATTACGGCACGCAACCTGCAGGATGAACGTCAGTGGATCGACGCGTTCCGCGATCCGGATTTGTTCACGAATGCAAGCACGATGGATGAGAATGCTCTCACTCATCCCTACGGGCCCCGGGAATGGCTGAGGACGAAGACCACCGACCAGCGGAAAGTGGAACTCGTGCGTTTTACACAGACAATGCTCTCGCCGAAAGCAAAAGAATCGCTCAGCAGAAGCAGCGATGCTGGTCTGCGTGCTGCAGCAGAAGCACTGCAATCGCCAAACATTGACGATTTGAGCCTCCGCTCCCCGGCCAAACTTCCCGACGACGCCGGCATCAAGAGTCTTCAGGATTTTCTCGGCTTGATGACTGGCGTCGATGTGAACAATCCGGCGGTTCTGTCTCTGGCACGAGAGTCATTTGCCGAAACGTATCCGAATGACCCTTCCAACATCGGGTATCTCTACGCGGATTACAAGGATGTGATGTCATATCTGCGCCAGCAGACGATCAAGCCGACGCCGCAAGAACTGGCCGACCCGGCCTATCTGCTGGCACATGCGCCACAATCGCGTTTGAAGGGCTGGCTGCGCGTGATGAGCACGACACCTGCAGGCATGGCCGAAGCGCGCGAGCGATTGTCGAAGATCGCCGGCATCGCTATCCAAAATGAAGAGAAGAAAGATCTGGGGAAATTGCAAGCGATGACGGAGCTGGGGAAAATGAATGATACGGAGAGGCTGGAAACGGAAAAGAGGATGCGCACCCTCTCGGAGAATTTCCACAATATGGAGCCTGGCATGCAACTGCTTGTGGGCGGCATTTCCGCGTTCGCTCTCTACAAAATGTGGAGGGTTAAAGGCAAATTCCCCGGGGCTGACCCCCAAAAATTGTTGAACGGGAAAGGGTCGTTTGAGGGGAAAA
>CAZAUW010000039.1:6847-7633 GCA_964488295.1 uncultured Candidatus Peribacteria bacterium | reverse complement strand
AAGTTACGCGACTTGCATATGATCTTCATCCACAACCGTTATTTCTGGGTGTACTTCGACAATTACGATGCGGTCGAGAAGAATTTTCAAGTGCCGATCTTCGGCTCACGCTCGTTTGTGAAGCTCGAGGAAAGGGATCAGCCGTATAACCAGTACCATCTGCTCAAAGACGCCGGCATCCGCACGCCCAAGATCTTCGCCAAGCCGGAGGATATTGATCGCCTGGTGATCGTGAAAGCATCGGAAGAGAAGCGCGGATATGAGCGCTCTTTCTTCATCGCTCATCAGCCGAGCAGCTACGACGGAACCGGTGGCAATCTTGAGAAAGAAGGAAAGATTTCGAAGAATTGGCGCAAGGCGCCCATCGAGGAATTCATCGTCGGCGCGCCGGTGAATTTCAACTTCTTCTACTCGGCGCTCACAGGGGAATTGGAACTGATGGGGACGGACACGCGTCGGCAGACGAACCTCGACGGTTTCCTGCGGATGACTGCCGATCAGCAAGCGACGGCGCTCCAGTACATTGATCTGAAGATGATCGAGACGGGGCACATTGCGTGCACCGTCAAGGAATCGCTCCTCGAGAAGGCCTTCGACCTAGGCGAGAAATTCGTGAAAGCGACGCAGAAATTGCCGAAGAGCATAGATCCCGACGGCAAGGGTATCATCGGGCCGTTTGCCCTGCAGGGAGCCGTAACTGCCGAGGACGGCAAGGAAGACATCCTCATCTTTGATGTCTATTTCCCCATTCCTGGTTCCCCGGGCCTCTCCCCCCCCCCGTACCCC
>CAZAUW010000039.1:0-6837 GCA_964488295.1 uncultured Candidatus Peribacteria bacterium | reverse complement strand
GGATCGCGATGGAAATCAAGAAGGCGGCGCGGGAGAAGGTGCTGGAGAAGATCCTGACGTAATGTCCCGGTTATTCCCTACCCAAGACATCACGATGGGTTCCCGTCCGTAGTAGGTTCAAAATAAGTCTTTTACCATCCATTTCATAGAGAAGCAGCCAATCTGGCGCCATGTGGCAGGCACGCAGGCCTTTCAGTCTTCCTTTCAACTCATGGTCATGCCATTGCTTTTCCAATGTTTCGCCGCGAGCCAAACGGTCCACTATAGATTCCAATTTTTCCATGTCATACCCGGCACGTTCCAGCCTCTGAGCATCTTTGCGGAAGCGCTTTGTTTCTGTGACTCTGTAGATCATTACCTGTCCAATATATCATCAAACAGTTCTTTTGCCGTCGTGTAACTCTTTTTGCTCTTCCGGGCCTCCGCAAGCTCCTTCAGAATTTCCTCTTCCTCCGCGACCGTCATGCCGTTCTCCGTCAGAATCTCGAACGGGATGCCTTTTTTGACTGTGATCTGCACCAAATACATATTAATGGCGGTACTAAGGTCCAAGCCCAGCTTTTTGAGTATATTCTGGGCGCTCTTTTTGACCTTATCGTTGGTGCGGACTTGGATGGTGGACATGTAAGGTAGTCTATCAAATGTAGTGATAATGTCAATACATTGTATGTATATCTTTCCAAATGTAGAATACCTGTATGCATCTGATACCACACAAGAGGAAAGAGGGCAGAGCACAAGATGTATCTGAGACAGAGTATCTGCTTTCCATCCCCGGCATGTGCGAGTCGATCCAGCAAGGGATGAATGAGAACATATCCGAGGGCAGCCAAAAGGTGGAATTACAGCCCTGACGCCTCGATGGAACTTCTGGAAAAGCCCATGGGTTGCGATACACTCTCGCGTACTGCTGGGGCTGTAGCTCCCGCCTCGCTTCCGAGCTTCGGCGGGCAAGATCGGTCATTGTTCCTTGTTCTCATCTTATCGTCTTTGTGTCGGGGCTGTAGCTCAGTGGTAGAGCACCTGCTTTGCAAGCAGGGGGTCAGGGGTTCAAGTCCCCTCAGCTCCACCAAACTTCGCGCAGCGAAGTTTGCACCGCGAAGTCCGCCTTGGCGGACGAAGTGGGGCATCATTGTTTTTGGGCTGCGCTTCGCTTGGCAAGGCATTTTTTTTCACCTCGCGTGGCGAGCCAATCATGCACACCTTGTGCGCCTTCGTTCACCCATGTGATCTCCTTATCTCATGACCCACTCTTATTATTCTCAAATGTCATCTCTAACGACATCGAGTAAGGCTGTGTCAGAGGAATACCCGGAGTAGGAACTGCTCGTGCCGATTTTGGCTTGAGTTTATGGAGGTAATCTAAAGCTCCAAGAAAAAGATCCGCGTATGTTACTCTGAAGCCATTGATCTCTGTGGCTTCCTGCATCACAAGTGCATCAGGAACCGTGAAATTTTCAAATTGAACCCGAACTGGGTTCTTACCTTCATTCACGGCTTTAGCGACTGCATTGGCAAAATCTTCTGCCGTTTGGCCATAACCAAAGCGAATGCCTGTAGGTTGGTTACCCATAAGAGCAAATTACTCACTATTTACTATATGTCAATATCCAATTTTTGTCCAATGACCCTTGTAATCTTGTTTCAAAAATCTGGGAGGCTGAAATTGTACTTCGTAAAATTCAGGTCGTTGACATGATCAATCGGCCCTTATAACTTGCTTTCATGGTCAGAAGGTCTTTTTTTTGGGAGCTTCGCTGTTGATTCTCTTCAAAAGGACTACTTGGCTGGTAATGTCTAAGCTGCACTTGCCGAACAATAGATCATGATCTCCGCTCCGTACAAAATCCTTGGAGGAATATTCATATCCTTGATGGTTGGGTACGTCTTGCGAGCAATTATTGATGCCTCCTTCTTTGTCGTTCTAGTGGCTCAACCGCTTCTTGGTCTTTCAGTGGTTGCGCATCCCATTCTGCTTGCGCTTCCACCTTTGCTTCTCCTCGTTGTTTCGCTGCTTGTGAATGGACTATTGTATTCCGTTTTGCGCAATCAGGCACCGTCAGTTGCAAAAGGCATCGGGTGGGGAATGCTGCTTGTTGCCGTGTATGCCCTCGTATTGAGCGCTTTTCCGCTGCTCGCACCGGAAAAGAATTTTCAGAATACGATGCAAAAGAGTCTGCAAGAATTGAATTCGAGGACAGAAGCTGATTGCGACAGCCTGCCGGCTCATGACGAGTCTGACAAACGCGCCATTGCAGAGTGTTACACGAGGATTGCAACGCAAACAATCGACGTGTCTTTCTGCGACAAAATTCCGACGAATGGCTCCGAACGCGCGAGCAGCCAGAGTCTGTATTTCATTGACACATGCCTGATGAATCTGGCCACAAAAGGGAATAATCCGGCCCTTTGCGACAGGCTGACGGGAGGACGTGCCAACAATGGGGATATTCAAAGTGAAAAGCAGCTTTGTCGCGATTTTGTTCGCGCACAGTGGCCAGCTTCATCATTACAGCCAACAAGCAATGGAGCTTCAAGTGCTCAAAACGGCGCCAGTCAATCGAGCGGGCAGAATAACAGTGATCGTTGGCAATCATTCCGGTCTGCGTACTTCACTCTCTCTTTCGATATTCCTTTGGGATTTGAGGTGAGGGACCAAAAAAATACCATTGCCATCGCAAAATCGCCGTATTACACCAGAGATACCGGCGATGATAATGCATTCTTCCGGCTTACTCGATATGACCAATACCATACGCGCGAGAGTCAAATTGCTCTCTATAGAAAGCTGCTGAAAAATTTGCAGGAATCATCGACGATCACCGATGGCGCTTCTTTTCTCACCTTTGAAGGGGATGATTACGGTCGCTTTGAAGGCGACAGTGCAGGGAAAGTAGTTGTTGTTTTCTTTGAGGCCTCGTGGTTGGAAATTATTGAGCGCCCCGCGAATAGCAATCAAGATTTCGATCCGATTGGGATAGGCAAAAAGATCCTTTCAACATTTCGTTTTTCAAGAGGCGCGTAGAAAAAAAGCCTTCGGAGTTCGACAAGTGTTCTCGGTTTGATATTGCTTCAGATAGTTCATTCATTGGAGGATTGTTATGGCGATGCTTCACCACTCCGGAAATGTGTGATGTCCTGGCGTTAGCCGGCGGAGCTTCATAGTGGCGCCTGCTACTTCTGCGGGAAAATCCATGTGACTGACCTGAAGAGGACATCGCTCGTGCCCGTGAGGGTGGCGAGGCTCCAGAAGAAGATGATGACGGCGATGTAGATAACGACGTAGTACACGCCGCCGATTTTGCGCATCCAGTCGGCTTCGCCCAGCATGTCGCCGATGGACTCGCGGTACTTGATGAGCACCACCGATGCGACCAGGCCGACGATGCTGAGGAGATTCGAAGTGCTCATGAGTTCTAGAGTACTCGTTTATGAGGTTATGATAAACGTGGGGATGGTTTTTGGTTGGCTGGTTTTTCGTTTTTGGTTATGGAAGCAATTCCGAAGACGGACTATCCTGCAAACGAAAAACCAAAAACGAATCAACGAAAAACTTATGCCAAGACTTCTTCAATATCCTTTTTCATATCTTCCTTGGATCGCGAGCCCACGAAAGTCTTGGCCGCGTTGCCGCCCTTGAAGATGATGAAGGTGGGGATGCTCATCACGCTGAATTTACCCGGCACGTCGCTGTTCTCATCCACGTTCATCTTCACGAATTTCACCTTGCCCGTATATTCTTTGTCCAGCTCTTCCATAATGGGGAGCATCACCTTGCATGGTCCGCACCAGGGAGCCCAAAAGTCGACGACGACCGGCATGTCGGACTTGAGGACCTGAGTGTCGAAGTCGGCATCGGAGATGGAGGCGGGCATAGTGCGCGAAGGGGAAGTGGAAGTCAGTTTAGAAGGCATCGTTATGGCTGTCAAGTGGTTTTGTAGTTTATTAGTTGATTAGTTAATTAGTTAGCTGGCGCTATCTAAAAAACTAACAAACCAAAAAACCAATCAACTGTTCTTCATCTCTTCGACAAAATCTCCCGCGTAATCTGCTTGCCGCTCTCCACCCCCGGCTGGCCGTAGGGATCGATGCGGTAGAGCTTGCCGAGGAACACCACTTCGGCCATCAGGAGGAAGAAGAGCTGGCCAAGGTGGAAGCTGTCGAGCCTCGTGAGGGTGATGGTGGCATGGGGGCGCTTGACGGCGGTGAGGGAGCCGCTCGTGCCGCGGTAGCAGGCGTCGAGCAGCTCGCCGAAGCTCTTGCCCGCGATGAAGGCGAAATAGTCGTCCACCTTGCCGGGTACCAGCAGCTGCGGATGCTCTTCCTCGCGGATGAAGAGGTGCCACGACTTGCGCGGGCCTTGGATCCACTGCTGGAGGAGCGAATGCTGGTCCTGGGTGCCGATGGCGGCGAGCGGGATGGGATTATGCGAGTCGTTCTTCCCCAGGCTCTCGGCCACCAACTGCTGGTTCCAGCGTCCCAGCGATTCCAACCGCATGGAATAGGGCATGATGACGCGGATGGGATAGCCGCGCTTGCTTTCGAGCAGGAACTGCGTGGCGGCCAGCATCGCCGCCGGATTCTCATCCAGGGCCGCCGTCTGGCAGAGAGTATCCATTTCCTTGGCGCCGCGCACGAAAGCCGAGAGGTCGGCATCCAGGAGCGCGAGTGGCAGCAGGCCGATGGGGGTGAAGATCGAATAGCGGCCCCCGACGGCGGAGGGGAGCGGCAGCATCCTGATGCCGTGCTCGATGCAGAAGCTGCGCAAATGGCCTTTGTCGGGGTCCGTAATGGCGATCACGTGCTCCTGCAGGTCGATTTTCTTCGTCTTGCGCATCCGTTCGTAGCAGAGGAAGAAGAGGCTCATCGGCTCGAGCGTGTCGCCTGATTTGCTCGCGACCACCAGCAGCGTGCTCTTCCAGTCGATCGTGCGCAGCGTCGTCTCGAGCACCGCGGGGTCGATCGTGTCGAGCACGATGAGCTCGAGGGTCTGGTCCGTTTCGAACACCTCTTTGATCACCCTCGGCCCCAGCCCCGACCCGCCGATGCCGATCCAGATGACCGTCTGGATGCCCCGCGCCTTGGCCAGCATCGCCGCCTCGCGCACCCGCTGCAGCGCCTTCTTGTCGTAGGGATCCATGGACCAGGCGTGCATCCCGCGCGATCGCTCCTTCAGCCAGTCCTCGATATTGCGCTTCATGGTGGTGCGCAGGCTCGCGAACTCCTGGTCGGGAATGCCCGCCGCACTCGTGATGGTCTTGGCCAGCGTGCCGCTAATATCGAGGTGGATCATAGAAGAGAGATTCAGTGATTCAGAGGTTCAGCGGTTCAGCGGTTCAGAGCGGCTTTCCCTAGCCGCGGGTTACAGCGAGCGTAACGCGGCGGCAACGCGGTCTTCGGTGGTCTTGAGCGCGCGCGGCAATTCCTTGAGCGCATGGACGGCGGTGCCGGAGTCGTAGCCCAGCGCCGTGAGCGCCGCGATGGCATCCTCGTCGAATTCGCCGCGTTCCTTGCGGGCTTCACGGCTGAGGAAGATATCCGGCTTCTTCCCGGCGAGCGACTTGAGTTCCACGATGAGCTTCTCGGCGGTCTTCCTGCCGATGCCTTTGATATTCTGCAGCAAGCCCGGGTTCTCCTCCTCCACCGCCTGCTGAAGCAGGCTGCGCGGCACCGCGCAGAGCTCCAACGCCAGTTTCGGGCCGATCCCCGCGAGCTTCAAAAATTCCTCGAAGAGCGTCCTGCCGGCCCTGTCGGGGAACCCGTAGAGCTCCAGCCGGTCCTCGCGCACGTAGGTGGACACCCAGACGTCTGCGACCATTCCGTCCTCGATGGATTCCCAGAAATCGAGCGGCACATGCGCCCGGTATCCCACCCCGTTCACGTCCACCGCAATCCCCCCTACATCCATCCGGCTGACCGTTCCGTGGAGATGGGAAATCATAGGAGCCGAGTATACCAATGGGATCTGCCGCACCGAAGAAGTTCACGTTGAAATTTTTTGGAAAAAACAGAAGCGAGGCAAACGGTTCAGTCGCGCGGCGTTTGAGCGGCTCCCTTGCGCTTCCTGCGCGTTACCCGTGCCCATCGTCACTCACACTCTCACAGGCTCCGCGGACGCGCCGATGCGGCGCAGCACTCTATGTTGCGGGGCCAATGACCACCACAAATTCCCCTTTTTTCGTCACCATTTTCGCCACGTCCGGCAGGTCGCGGATCGTCGTGCGCAGGATTTCCTCGTGCAATTTGGTGAGTTCCCGCGCGATCACCACCGTGCGCTCCGGTTGGGCTTTGAGCGCGTCGGCAACTTCTAAGAGCGTGCGCTCGATGCGGTGGACCGATTCGTAGAAGACGATGGTCCGCTCTTCCCCTGCAAACGATCCGATCAACGCCTTGCGGCCTTTCTTGAGAGGGAGAAAGCCGAGGTAGGTGAATTGATCGATCGGGAGGCCGCTCCCGCTCAGAGCAGCAAGGAAAGCCGATGGCCCCGGAATGACTTCGATGGGGATCTTCGCCTTGGCTGCGCGGGAGACGAGCAAATAGCCCGGGTCGCTGATGCCCGGGGTGCCGGCGTCGCTCACGAGTGCCAGATGTTCATTCCTCATCTGCCGGTCCATCAGCTTTTCCACCTTCCCGGGATCCGAGTATCCGTGCAGGCTCACGAGTTCCTTCTTGGGCATCGCCAACTGCGTGAGCAGATTGCCCGTCACGCGCGTGTCCTCGCACACGATCGCGTCGCATTTTTTCAATGTCTCGAGGGCGCGCAGCGTGATGTCACCGAGATTGCCGATGGGAGTAGCAACAATCGATAGCATCAATAAAAAGAAAATGGATTATCTG
>CAZAUW010000038.1:0-7777 GCA_964488295.1 uncultured Candidatus Peribacteria bacterium | reverse complement strand
GCAAAAAAACCTGGTTTTTGCCAGCTACCATTGGCCCCTCTTTTTGGCTTTCCGCAGTCCCATCGCCCACCCTGCTACCCCACTCAGACTTGCCGTAGACCCCACAAGCATGCTGATATCCGGGAGCGACGTATCGGGTGCATCATGGGGTGAATGCAAAGCTTCCGCAGCCAGCAGATCACCTTCCAACTGCAATGGACTCAATTCCTGCATCTCTTTGGTGAGCGGGATGAAAACACCGTCGGACTGCTTTTGAGATTTTGTCGTCTTGTTGGAAGAACTCTTAGCCGATACTGACCTATGCCGCCTGGTTCGAGCTTTGGTAATAGTGTGAGAGCTACTCCTCTGCTTCGTATCTACCCCGCTCTGAACACATTCATTGGCTTCACCCGGACTCGGCTCATCGCTGATGCAAAAGCTTCGCTGCGCACTCTCCCCTTCCACAATGCCGTATGACTGGCCGATGGTCACCTTCGGGTACTTCACGGAATCGAGAAGCCCGCCTTGGCTGTCGATCAATCTCACCTCGTCGCCTGAATTATTCAAACCGATGTGCGTCATGGCCTTCGTGAGCACCGCGTACTGGTAGGCTGGGATGATAAGGTCACCCTGGAAGACAAACGGCTTGCTACCCGCATTCTGAGAGTCGTCAAAAGTGACTCCTTGGAGGGAAAAATCTTGATCACTATTATTATACAATTCTATCCATTCCTGCCGGTCCAGCAGGCTCCCGCTCTTGGTGGGTGCCGGGTAAATCTCGCTGATGACTATCGAACCAGAATGCCCAGGAGCAATCTTCGCTTGAGTCCACAGGTCGCTTCCGGAATCACTGAATGACTGCTTGATGATGGATCCCGAACCGATGATGGATATCCCGTGCTCCCATAATCCCACTTTGGCATTCATGGCCTCCTGCTGGTACCCCACATACTCGTCTTTTTTGGAAAACGGGAACCGGAGGTATGCGATCGCAAGGCCTCTTTCCAGTTCCATTTTCTCGAGCGACTGTCCGTCGAGGTACAGATAGGCAAGAGTTCTCCCGTAGACATCGAACAAATTTGTATCAAATTCTAGTTCGATTTCTTTGTTTTCTAGAAGGCTTTGTATGTAATCCGCAGCTTTTATTCCATCGGGATTTAGGCTTCCGTTCACGTGGAGTTCTGGCGCATCAATACCGAGGAAACGAATGCGTATGGTGAGCCCTGCAATGTCCTGGCCGGGATCGTAACGTACATCAAGCGTATCGCCATCCACCACATGCGTCACAAGCGCCCGTATTCTTTTCTTCTGTGTAAAATTCAGGCTTCCGGGGGTTGGCTTAGCCCACGTGAATTCTCCTTTCTCTTCTAGAGAATATGATTCGCCATTCTTGGCTTTATCATAAGCAATATCTTGCACTAATTTTGTGTTCGAAATATCCGGCTCCTGATTGATTGCCGAAGTGGGAGCAAAGAGACGCACACGATCACCGGTGTCGTTGAGCGCTATATGCGACTCCAAACGGTCAATAACGAGTAACCCATGCGGGCTGATGCTCAGCCCCATAAGCGAGAATGGCTTGCTGCCATGCTCAGCATCATCCAAAAACCAGCCACAGAGGTCGGCAGGCGATGAAGAGGCATTGAGCAGCTCGACCCATTCATCGCCACCGGATGGTTTGGGCAGAAACTCATTCACTGTAACATCGCCGAAGGTAGAGGGGGTACACGAGTCGGCTCCGGAAATTTTGACGGATGAGGTGGACGAGGAGGTGACAACTGACAAATACGTGATCTGAGTAGATACTGGAGCTGAGACGGGGCTTGCGACTTCAGCCATCAGGCTTCGTGTTACTGTAGTACCACAGTAATTCGATATGGTTGCCTGGATACTCGAAAAACCTGGATGAGTGAAGGAATGGGACGGAGGGTTACAGCTCTCAACCCCGGTACCGTCACCGAAATCAACCGAGCAATGGGTGGGTGCTGATTGGCCTGCCGGCAGAGTCACCTCCACATTCACCGTCACCTTGCCCTCAGCCCTCAGGGTGCCGGATTGGACGGTCAAGCTCGGGTTCCAATCAACCGATCCATTGGGTCGCTGCTCGGTTGGAACGCAGTAGACCTGCAGTGAGCCAGAACCCGTAGGCCCGGCACCGAAGCTCACGCCGCTGGGAAGCGCGGGAAAGCTCAGCATATCAATCACCTGGGTGAGCCGCCGAAGGACGATTTTGCCGCCTGTACGGCTCAGGGCTAAGGCACTCTGGAGCTTATGGAAAGATGTATACTCGCCTGGAGCAAGCAGATACCCGCTATTATTCCTCGCCGGGATAGTGAAAATCTGAGAGGATTCCGCGTTTTGGACAAACCAGCCGCTGATATCGACCGCGCCGGAACCGGTATTCGCAAGTTCAAACCACGTGTCTTCCTTCTGGCTCACTGGCGATGGGTAAACTTCGGTTATTTTTACGGACGGAAGGGACGGCAAAGACAGTGACGATACGGAGGAAAGTGACAGTGAAGAACTGGAATCAGAAGGTTGATTTTGTATCTTTAGTAAGGGCTGAAATTGAATATCAACACTTGAAGAACTCGAAGAAATTGATGCTGAAGAACTCGATGAGTCTGACGAAATGGCTGAACCCGTTTGCGATAGGGAGGAAGAGCTGGCCGATGTTTGCGAAGAAGCTGAGGAAAATGCAGCACCGCTGCCAGAAGACGCCGCTGAGCTTAGAGACGAAACTGCTTGAGATGATGCGGAGGATGAAACAATGAGGCCACCCGACAAACTCGATTGTGAAGAGAGGCTGGCCGAGGCAGATGACTCTGAGACCAACGATGCTGAGGAGGGGCTTGCCGGCTCGGATGTCCCATTGGGGAAGCCGGGGGTGCCGAGCACTTGCGCCCCCGCATCGAAGCCACGGAAGGTGATGGCTGTTTGCCAGTTGGATTTGAGCCCACCGGAGCCCGAGAGGTTTTTGCGCTGCATGCTGGCCTTCACACCGCCCGACGGATTGCTGCCCGCAAAGGGCGTGCTGACGTTCGCACTCCCGGCTTCGTCCACGACCAGGCCAGTCCCATCACGCAAGCGCACGAGCAACTTCGTATTGAGCAGGCTGATGGACGGCGCGATATATGAGGGATTGGAAAGTAACCGCGAATGATCCGCATCGAAGTGGCTTATGACCAAGTACTGCCCCGAACCGATAGTCGAACCTGAGGGGAATGTGAGGAAGGAGGTCTCGACGCCGCTGCTATTGATGTAACTCAGTTGCCAGCCTGCGATGCTTTCGCTCGCCGCTGACCCCGAACCCGTGCCCGCCAGCTCCAGCCATTCGTCACTGGTGCTCAGGTCAGACCCCATCCACATCATTTCGCTGATCACAACCTTGCCGATCGCTTGTGCCGGAAACAGCAGAAGCAAGCCGAGAGCAAACGCAATCCAGCGGCGGCGCAGCGATGTCATGGCCGAAGGATCCATGATCCAAAACCGACCCGCGAGGCCCCGGCGAAAGATTCATAACGTCCTGCCAATTTTTCCGCTCCTGAAAGGTAAAAAAGCAGTTCTTTATGCAAATGGAACGTCCCACTCGACAGAGCGGGTGAGGGGTGTAGACTCTCCCTATCACTCCTCATCTTCCCCACTCACGATACCCCACCTTCCGACCTCATGATTACCTGCTTTTCACCAACGAAAAACGCACGGAAGAGCTGAAAAACGCGTGAGCGGCAGGAGTGCCTTATCCCCTGCCCCATGACCTATGGACTTCATCATCGTCTTTTTGGCACTCCTGGCCGGAGTGCTCGTCGGCTTGCTGGCCGGCTGGTTCTGGTTCTCCAAAGGCAAGAAAATTTCGACGGCCCTGCAGGGCCAGATCAACGAACAGGAACGCACGCTCGATAAACTCGAGTCGAGGCTCAATGAAGTGAAAGGCCAGATACGCGCCGCGGAGGCGGAGGCGAAGGCCGCGGCAAAGGAAATTTTGACAGAGGCAAAGCTCGAGGCCTCCGAAATGGAAGCGAAACTGGAAAAGGAGCAAGGCCGTTTGGAAGAGAAGGAGCACGGCCTGGATGAGAAGGTGAAGGAAGTGGAGAGGCAGAGGGCGCAACTGGCAGCGCAGGAGCAGGAGGTGACAGAACTCAAAACCGAGCTCTCGGATGCGAGCGCCAAGCACCGCGAGGCGCTGGAGAAAACCGCCAAGTTGAGCCAGGAGGAAGCCAAGAAGCAGTTGTGGGAGGAGCTGGAGAAGGAATTCTCGTCGCAGTTTGCCGGGCAGATAAAACTCAAGCGACAGGAAATGGAACAGGAAATCGACGAGAAAGCCAAGAATCTGATGGCCGAGGCGATGCAGCGCTACGCCTCGGAAGTGGCCAGCGAATCGACGGCAACCGTCGTCCAGCTTCCGTCGGATGACATCAAGGGGAAGATCATCGGCAAGGAGGGTCGCAACATCATCTCCTTTGAGCAGGCGACGGGGGTGGACGTGATCATTGACGACACGCCGGGAGCGATCGTGCTCTCGGGCTTTGACCTCGTGCGCCGCTATGTGGCCAAGCTGGCGCTGGAAAAACTGATCCAGGACGGCCGCATCCAGCCCGCGAGGATCGAGGAAGTGGTGGGCAAGGTGAAGGAGCAGGTATCGAAGATGATGCTGGAATTCGGCAAGCGCGCCACCGAGGAACTGGGCATCGCCGGCTACCCGCCGGATTTGCTCAAGATCATCGGGAGGCTGCGTTTCCGCACGAGTTACGGACAGAACGTACTCAAGCACTCCGTGGAGATGGCGCAGATCGGGCGGATGCTGGCCGAAGAGATCGGGGCGGACGTGACAGTGGTGCTGGAAGGCTGTTTGCTCCACGACATCGGCAAGGCCCTGGACCACGAGGTGACGGGCACGCACGTGGAGATCGGGGTGGAGATCTGCAAGCGATTCAAGGTGCGCCCGGAGGTGATCCACTGCGTGGCCGCGCACCACGAAGACATCCCCATCGCCAGCCCGGAGGCATTCGTGGTGGCCGCCGCCGATGCGATTTCCGGCGCCAGGCCGGGCGCGCGGCGCGAATCCATCGAGGAGTACTTCAAGCGCCTGCGGGCGCTGGAAGACGTCGCCAAGACCTTCGAGGGCGTCCAGAAAGCCTTCGCGATCTCGGCCGGGAGGGAGATCCGCATCTACGTGGACACGAAGAAAGTCGACGACCTCACCCAGGAGAAGCTCGCCAAAGACATCGCCAAGAAGGTGGAAGACGAGCTCACGTACCCCGGGGTGATTAAGGTGAATGTCATTCGGGAACGGAGAATTGAAGAACTGGCAAAGTGATGTTTGGCTTGCACCCTTGATCTTGAGCCTGCCGAAGTACTCTCTACCGACTGCAAATGCTTGGGTGTTCAGCTTCCAGCTTGAATTCGGGGGCAAAACAAAGGATTGACATAATGTAAATTTTAGTTTACATTGCACGGGAAATTTTTCCCCATCATTTTTTATGCGTTTACGCCCTTTGACGACTGCGGTGGCAACGACTGTCCTTCTCAGCTGCTGGCTTTTCGCCGATACCGCGGTGGCAGGCAGGCCCTTCAGCCGGTCGGACATGCCTCCTCCCCCCAAGCCAAGTCTTTCTCTTGCGATGACGCCATCGGCACCGGCCGTGGCGCTCGACGGGTCAGTGACCTACACGCTCATGGTGAAGAATGCCGGGCCGGGAGCGGTGCGTAATGGAGTCGTGACCATGCCGGTGCAGGCGGGGTTGATCCCCTCGACCATCGATACGGGTTGCGTCGACGTGCGCGGCACGAGTGATCCGCGCTATGTGACCAACATCCAGTGTTTGTTCGGCGCGATGAGCGCGGGTGGCCAGAAGAAATTCGCTCTCACCTTCAAGGTGACCAAGCCAATTGCGTGCGGCAACTTCATGGCAAGCGCGATCGCGGGCGATGCGTACGACGCGAGCGTGGTGGCAACGGCCTCCGCGACCATCACGGTAAACTGTCCTCAACCCGCCTCAAAAGCAAACCTCTACGTCACCAAAGATATCGTCGCCCTGCGTAACCGCCAATGCCTGGGCGGGCAGACGTGCGACACCATCCTGAAATTGAACTTGCGCGCCGACAATGAAGCAGTGGACGTGACCGGCCTGCAATTCGTCGTCATGAACAGAGCCATTCAATCGGTGGATCGTCTTGATCTCTACACCAATACGGGCACAACGCCATTCGCCTCGGCCACCCTCGGCGGATGTGGCACGGCCCCCGTAGTGGGAGGAGTCACCTTCTGCGCCACCATGCTCAACCGGCAACTCGTGATCTCTGCCGGTGCCATCACGAAGGTGCTTGTGAAACCTGTCCTGAAAAACGACACGAACGGGGCATTGTCGGGTGAGATGCTCCAGCTGGTGCTCTCGGGCCAAGCGGTCTCCAACAACGTAACCGGCGAGGGTGCGGTGCATGCCAGAAGCGCTGTGTCGGGTAACTTCCTGATCGCCAATAACGGCAATACGACCGCGGACGGAGAAATCTTCATCGGTGTTTCATCCCCGTCCCCCGCCAACCAGGACATCGTGGGGAACAAGAACGTGACGGTGCTCTCCAAAATTGTCTCCATCGCAAACGCAAACCCGGACCCGGACGGCTCGATGATCCCCACGGGTGCTGCGGGCATCGGACAATTCAGGGTAACTGCTGCGGCGCATTCCAACTCCAAGAATGGATTGAACAAGGTGCTCCTGAGCGGAGCCCTGTTCTCTGTGAGGGCAATGAACGTCTCCATCGATGCCTCGTCCTTCCGCCTCTACAATAAGGCAAATGTCGCGATCTCCCAGTCGTGTGCCCCGATGAGTCTCTCCGGTTCGCCGATGTTCGGCGTGGCCACTGATTCCTTTTTGGTAGCATGCACCCAGCTCGCTCTGTCGCCCATGAACATTGCGATTGATCAGGGAACAAACCAGACATTCGTTCTCCAGATGAATGTCATGAATCCGAAACTTCTCTTAACAAAACCCTCGACTCTGCAGGTCTCGCTGGAAAGCTTCAACGACATAAACCAGACGGTCTTCGGCGTGGCAGGCTCGCACTTCCAGTGGATCGATCGGGATAGCGCGCCCCTAGGCATCGACACAACCACTTCTTCCTCGCTCCTGTGGGTGGAGTATCCGGACACGGTCGTCACGTCGACCAGCTACCAAAGCTAAATGAGTGAGATCCATCGGGCACAGAACCCTCCCATGCGGAGGGTTTTTGCTATGCCAGCCGGTATGTTTTTCCCTTCTTTACGATCAATTCGTTCTCCGTAAGCTTTTCCAAAAGGCCGCGCATCCACCCGTGCAATTCGCTTGACCAGTCGAGGCAGGCCGCCGATCCCACCTGGTCGAAGGTTAGCCCCGCCTGGGCGTCGCGCAGCGCCTCCACGATCCTCCCCCGGAAGATGCGGTTGGGCACGAACACCGTGCCGACCATCCGGCCGGGTTCTATCTTCTTCATTGATTTCCTGGTTTTGACCTTGAATGCCGATTTGCAGATCCTGCCCTGAGCCATGGGACAGATGTCGCAACGCGGGTTGGATTTCTTGCACACAAGCGAGCCGAAGTCCATGAGGGCGGCATGCCAGTCCTGCGCTGATCGTTTGTGAAGATTTGTGTCTGTTTGTTTTTTCTGTTTCCCCCATCCCCGACCCTTCCCCCACAGGGGGAAGGGAGATTGAACCGTACGAAACTCCTCTTCGGCAAAGGAGGATCCGGTCCCGGGGAGATCGAGCGCGAAACCCAATGTACCAGACCCAAGGGGTCCAAATTTTCTATCACACCTCTTT
>CAZAUW010000037.1:7302-7854 GCA_964488295.1 uncultured Candidatus Peribacteria bacterium | reverse complement strand
CCTCCAAAAGCTTCTTATTGAGCACACGGCTGGGCATGCGGCGGGCGAAGTCCTCGAGCGACACGAAGGGGCCTGCCCCCTCGCGCACCGCGATGATCTGCTGGACGGAACTGTCGCCGAGCCCTTTGATGGCCGAAAGCCCGAACCTGATCGAGCCCGCCTTTGCTCCACTCCAAGGGCCGGCGGGCAGGCTGGTTTTCTCCCCTTCGGTACTCTCAGGGGGGATGGCCGTGAAGTGCCGCAGTGACTGGTTGATATCGGGCGGCAGCACCGCGATGCCCATCGCGCGCGCCTCCTCGATCTCGATCATCACGCGGTCGGTGCGTTGCGCGTCGCCGCTCAGGAGCGCCGCCATGAATTCCGTGGGGTAGTGAGCCTTGAGGTACGCCGTTTGGTACGCGATCAGGGCGTAGCCTGCCGCATGGGATTTGTTGAAACCGTAGCCCGCGAACGGCATCACGACGTCGTCGAAGATCTCCTCGGCAAGGCGCTGCTTGTAACTTTTCTTCTCCGCGCCCTGGATGAACTTCTCGCGTTGGGCAATGAGTTCCT
>CAZAUW010000037.1:0-7292 GCA_964488295.1 uncultured Candidatus Peribacteria bacterium | reverse complement strand
CCCCAGGCCCTTCCCCGGGCCCACGTTGAACTACTCAGCTTGGGCAATGATTTCCTTCTTGATTTTCTTGCCGATCGCCCGGGGCAGGATATCCGCTTCGCCAAGGGTGAAACCCGCGAAGACCTGCGCGATCTGCAACACCTGCTCCTGGTACACCCCGATGCCGTAGGTGGGTTCCAGGATCTGTTTCAGGTCCTCGTGCTGGTACTCGATTTTCTCCTGGCCATGCTTGCGTTTGATGAAGTGCGGTATCCACTCCATGGGGCCCGGGCGGTAGAGCGAGACCATCGCGGTGATGTCCCCGAACTGAGTCGGCTTGAGCTGTTTCAAGTACCGCCGCATCCCCGCCGACTCCAGCTGGAAGACGCCCGTGGTGTCGCCGCGCTGGAGAAGCTTGTAGGTGTCGCCGTCGTCGAGTGGAAGCCGGTCGATATCGATCGACTTCCCGTGCAGGCGCTGGATGATTTCGAGCGTCGTCTGGATCACCGTGAGGTTCATGAGGCCCAGGAAGTCCATCTTGAGGAGCCCGAGCGATTCCAGGGGTTTGGCCGAGTACTGGGTGATGACGATGTTCTCGTCTTTCGGCGCGCGCTGGAGCGCCGTGTACTCCACTGCCGGCTTCTGGCTGATGATCACCCCACACGCGTGGATCGAGACGTGCCGCGCCTTGCCTTCCAGCTTGAGCGCGGTATCGATGATCTTGCGGTAGGTACCGTTGCTCTCGTAGGCGGCTTTCAGCTCGTCTGTGCCCAATGCATCGTGCAGCTTCGTCCCCGGCCGCTCGGGGATGAGCTTGGCCAGCTGATTCATCTCCAGAAACGGCACGCCGTAGGCGCGGCCGACATCCTTCACCGCCGCCCGGGCCGCCAGCGTCCCGAAGGTGCAGATCTGCACCACGCGGTCCGTGCCGTATTTTTGCCGGACGTATTCGAGGATTTCATCGCGGCGCGTATCGGCGAAATCCAGGTCGATGTCGGGCATGCTGATGCGCTCGGGATTCAGAAACCGCTCGAAGAGCAGGCCGTGCTCCAGCGGGTCAATCCCCGTTACCCCCAGGCTGTAGCTCACGATCGACCCCGCCGCCGAGCCGCGCCCCGGCCCCACCGTAATCCCCCTCTCCCTCGCCTCGCTCACGAAGTCGGCCACGACCAAAAAGTATCCCGAGAACCCCACTTGCTTGATCACCCCCAACTCGTAGCGCAGCCGCTCGCGCTCCGTCTCCGTCGCCCGGGGGTAGCGTTTCTTGAAGCCGTCCTCGCACAGCTTCGTCAGGTACGCATCCTCGGTCTGCTTGCCCGGCACGGGGAAGCGAGGGATCTCGTAGGCGCCAAACTCAAATTTCAGGTCACAGCGGTCGGCGATCTCCCGTGTGGCTGCCAATGCTTCTGGCACATGCGAGAACGCCTTCTCCAGGTCCTCAAACGGCCGCATGGAGAAGTCGCTCTCGCGCATCGAGAAGCGGCCGGGATCCGCCACCTGGGCATTCTTCTGGATGCAGAGGAGCACGTCGTGCGCCTCCGCGTCCTCCGTGCGGCAGTAGTGGCTGTTGCAGCTGACGACCGTCGGCACCTTGAGCTGCTTGCCCATCGCGATCAACTGCTGGTTCACCTCCCGCTGCCCGGCGACGTTTGGCAAATCCATCAGCTCGAAGTAGAGATTCTGCCCTCCGAAGTAGGACCGGTACTCCTCCACGAGCCTGCCAAGCCGCTCACTATCCTCCGCCAGCGCCGCCTGCGGGATCGCGCCGCCGATGGGGCCGCTCAAGCAGATGAGTCCCTTGCCGTACTTCTCCAGGAGTTCGCCGTCCACGCGCGGCTTGTAGTACATCCCTTCCAGGGCCGCCGTCGAGGCGAGCTTGAGCAGGTTCTGGTAGCCCTCCTGGGTCTCGGCCAGGAGTGTGACTGGATAGCGCTTCGTATCAATGCCGCTCTCCTTATCGCTCCGCTTGCGCGCGGCGATGTACGTTTCCATCCCGAGCACCGGCTTCAACCCTTTCTTCTGTGCCTCTTGGTAAAACTCCATCAGCCCGTACGTGTAGCCTTTGTCGGCGAGTCCCACGGCCGTCTGACCCAGCTCCTTGGCCCGCTCCACAATTTCCCCCGGGCTCGGCAGAGCCTCCAGGAGGGAGTAGGTGGAGTGGCAATGCAGGTGGACGAAGTCAGAGGCCTTCATAGTGACAGAGTGGACGCCTGCCCGATGACCTGTCCACCGGCAGCCAGGAAGCGAAGGTGGAAGCTCCACAGAGCGTAATCGGGAAATCGGAGGATTTCATGGCGCAAGAATACTGGAGCACCAGAGTACTGGAATACCGGGAAAACGGCATCCGGAAGTGCGCGAATCCGCATCGTCGGTGAGGGCTACTCGAGGTCGTCTGTGAGGGTTTGCAGCCGGTCCCGCAACCCCTGCAGCCGGCCTGCCTCTGCATCCACAAACGCCTTCTCCAGGTCGACCGCAGGCTGCTCAGGCTTGGTGGCGGCAGGGGGTGTGTACTGCTGACTGAAGAGCCACTGAATGAGGTCGAGCGCGCCCGTGCCCGCACGGATTTGCCGGCGCGCGTCGTTGCAGAGCACCGGCGGCGTCTGGGACGTAATCCCATCGCATGCCGCCGTGTCAGCTTGGCTATAGAAGTCCGAAGGGCGGTAGGGCGCAAAATCCCAAGCGGACGATAGGGCAGCTGGTTTCACCGTCAGAGCCACGTCGTCACACGATCTTGCCGATGCGTCCGTGGGCGGCACGGGGCAGGTACGCGGGCAGTAGGGTTTGAGCACGGCATCCTTTACGGGTTCTCGTGCGTGGCAATCAGTGAGGTGGATCGTCGGGTACGTTTCCTGGTTGTAAGCGTCGCACGCCGTGCCGTCCTTCTCAAAGGGCCGGCAGAGGTAGCCGATTTTCGAAGTGGGATGTGCGCAGAGCGCCTCGCCGTCATCCAGGGGCGGGGGATATTGGCCCGGCAGGATGGGGTTGCAGGGAGTGGCAGGATCATGAGGTTTTCCGCAGAGTGATGGCAGCACGGGCTCCACCGGGTAGAGCCAGAAAAGCGCAGTATCCGCTGTCACGTCACCGTTTTTTTCTTTCGTGAGCATTGCCTGCGCTCCCACATTCTCCGGCAGCCAGTCCCAGTAGGACGGCGGGAAAGAGAGGGGCATGTGGTTGCCCGGCTTGAGCGTTGATGTGTCGATTGTAAGCGGCAGCGTGTCTTGGAGTTCGCCGAGTACCCTCTCGACTTCCGGCCAGCGGGCGGGAATGTTTTGGAGTGCCCCCGCCGAAAG
The DNA here is from genome assembly GCA_964488295.1 of uncultured Candidatus Peribacteria bacterium. Lineage (GTDB taxonomy): Bacteria > Patescibacteriota > Gracilibacteria > Peribacterales > Peribacteraceae > CAZAUW01. The sequence continues at coordinate 4,023 of CAZAUW010000037.1, read as the reverse complement.
ATTCGTGTTCGCAAACGGTGCGTCGGCCGTGCCATCCTGTACGGCCTTGAGTCCGTCACCGTAGCGCCACACGGCGGCCGTCAACTCCTCCGTGTTGGTCCCGCTCTCTGTCACAAGCGACTGCAGCACCGCACCGAGGCTCTGGAACTTTCCCGTGAGCAGATCGTCGCCTTCGGGCACCGTCTGCATCTGCGGATCGGGCCGATCAGTTTCTCCAAGCGTCGTCTCCATCGTTTGTGTCCACACGAAGGGACTTGCGAGCATTTGCAGCTGTCTGCCGAACGCGCGGGTGCCTTCCTCGCGCCTCACGAGGGACTCGATGCCGCTGCGCGCTCTCTGGCAGAGGGTGAACTGGGGAAGCTCGGGGTGCGTCCCGCTGGCGGTGCAGAAGTCGTCGCCCCCTGCCAGCGCTTTTTCAACGTCGCTCACGGTGAGGGTTCCTTCATCGAGCGTGTACGCGCCTGCCGCGAACCTCTCCGCTACCCGTTCGGCTCCGCTGCCGGAGGCGGTAGGGAGCAAGAACTCCCTGCGCGTCGCCTGCGATACTTGCGAGTAGAGCGATGCGCCGCCTGCCGCGGCGATAGAGGGCGCCAAGAGCAATCCCGCAAGGCACACGACCCAAAGCCGGTGGCGGCCAAGCTGCGGATTCATGGAGAAGCCGGAGAGGATTCGGTAGAACTTTGCGATGCCGTCAGGCTCTCCTGCGATGAGTTTTCGGATGATTGGGGAGACGAGCTGTGGAGGGAGCACGCGTTGGCTTCCATCGCATCCTTCACGGTTTTTTGAAGCATATCGGCTTTCTCGCGGGTGCAGCGCCACTGTTTTTGGAGCCCATGAACGCGCGCCGCCCTCTCGAGCACGAAGAGCGCACGGTCGAGTGTGAGCGGGGCCAGCGACTGTTCGCTCTCGATCATCATCCGCTCGCGAAGTAACACATGCAGGAAGGTCCCGTTGAAGAGTGACATCGGTGGTGGAGGTCCCGCGACGGGCGAGAGGATCGGGATATCTTGCGCTGCGGGCGGCAGTAAGTCGCGGGCCACCGATTGCGGGAGCAGCAGCGACCGTGATTCCAGCGAGCACCGGTACATGCGCAGGTAGCGGCGCAGCTGGGTGCTGGCATCGAGCACGTCGCCGCCCGCATCCGCCGTCACGGTTGCGGGTATTTTCTGCCGAAGATCACCCAGGAGGGGTGTGGGGGCGCTCGATCCCTCACCGCACGTATCGTCGTCCAATTGGTTCACCGCTTCTGTGAGCACCCTGTCGACCGTCGCATAGTACGTCTTGCTCCACCATTCCACCGTATCCGTCCCATCCCCGCGCTCTGCCGGCGTCGTCCATGGGAAGAGGAGGATAGCCCCCGAGCAACTGAGCGCATCGTCTGTTGGGGAGGGTAGGAGCTGGCCCCTGAACGCAGGCCCGCTCCTCGTTTGCCAGAGGGCGGTGGCAACGACGAGAACGAACGGAAGCCAGAGAATCCAAGGGAACCAACGATGGACTTTTTTTTGCCCGACTCTTTGGTTTCCTTGGTTTCGTTGGATCCCTCCGCGAAACCAGGAGGCCCGACGGATGCTGTGCTTATTTTCCATTGCACTTCAAGAGAAAACAGATGAGCTTCTCGGGATGCATCGCGATATCCACCGCGCGCTCCAGCAGAGGGATCACGGAGGTCTCCAGGGGAGCCGCGGTCTTGTCGAGCGTGCCCGCGAACTGCATCAGCTCGCGGTACGACGCGTCGTACGCCACCGCGCGCTTCAGCAGGTTTCCCTCATACTCCGCGATGGCGTTTGCGAGCGGCTGGCACTCCAGGCGCACGGTTGTGTCGGAGAATGCCTCGAGTAACTGCGGATCATTTTGCTGCGCATCGGTCTTGGTGTTGGCGAAAGAACAACTGGAGAGCGGCTTGATTGTGAGCGGTGCGCAGCCTGGGGTAGTGATCGTGAATGGCTTCCCGGCGTCCTCCGCCGGGATTGCCGCGGATTTACGCACCGCCTGGCACACCATCGCCGTCCGACACCCCAGGGCGCGGTAACTTTCCGTGAGGAATGGGAGGAGCGTGGGTGTCTTCACCCCGCGTGTCTCGAAGTAGCCGCGACGAAGCTTCGTCGCTGCGTCGGCCGTCGGGTCGTTGTTCCCTTCCCACTCGCGCGCGCTGTCCATTTGATCGTCCGACATCTGCTGCGTGCCTTCGCCCGTGCCCGATACCCACGTGCCGCCGACCTTCGTCCACGCTTTGCCGTCAGTGTCGTAGAGCGCGCTCCCCTGCGGCAGTTGCGACGCTGCGTGCCGACCGAGGATGATCTCGCGATAGATGCGTTCCTGCTGCCAGAGCCGGTCGTGGATCTGGTTGACGCATGCCTGCGCCGGAAGTATCGCAGCGATCGCGGTCACCTGTGCAAGGGCGTGCACCGGCACGACCCAGAGCAGAGTGGCTGTCAGGAGCAGGAGGCGTCTCATATGGATGTGAAATCTGGTTATTATACCAAAGAACGCATCTTTCCTGGACCTTCGGGAAGCCAAAAACCTCGTCTGCCATTGACACATTTTAGTTCTGTTCCTCGGTGCATCTATTTATGTGATTTCACCATATTTTTTGATCTTTTGTACGCCAAAGTATTGCCTGTCTTGATGGAGAAGGTGTACAAACGTCCACGTCATGCAAGGTACGCGCCTTCGTGACGCCGCTCCCCGGCCTTGGCCGGGGCGGGACGAGACCTCTTTTTATCCCATTCCCCTTTAGAGATATGTTCTCCCTCAACCGCGTACACATCATCGGCTACCAGACACAGCCCGTGTCCGTCCGTCAGACGCCTTCCGGCACCAGCGTCACGGATTTGAATATCGTGGTGCCCTACAAGTTCAAGGCCGAGTCGGGCGAGATGCTCGACGGCAAGGGCTTCCACACGATCACTTTGTGGGGTCCCATGGCCGAGGTGGCGGGCAAATTCGTGCGCCCCGGCAGCCACCTGTTCCTCTCCGGCCGGCTGCAGACAGACACTTGGGAGGACGAGAAGACGGGTGAGAAGAAGTCGAAGACGAAGATCGTCGCGCTCGACATGATCCTGCTCGACCCCAAAGACGGGCAGCTCACCCTCGCCGACGCCACGGCGTCCGTCACCCAGTGCGTCAACCGCGCCGACGTGATCGGCCATGCCACACGCGACCCCGAGATGCGCACCACTACCGGAGGCCAGCAGGTACTGACGCTTGGGGTGGCCACCAACGAGCGGTGGAAAGACCGCGCGAGTGGGCAGGACAAAGAGCGTACGGAATTCCACAACGTCGTCGTGTGGGGCCAGTTGGCGCAAGACGTTGCCAAGGCGATCAGGAAAGGCAACAGGGTGTTCGCCTCGGGCCGCGTACAGACGCGCAGCTGGGAAACCAAAGAAGGCTCCAAGCGTTACACCACCGAAATCATCGCCGACGCAGTCTCGCTCCTCGGGCTCAAGAATCCCGCGGTGGCGGGCAACATCCAGACGGACAGCACGGCGTTCTCCCGCCCGTCCGACCAACCGGCAGAACCATCCGCGCCCGAAGCAGAGAGCGCCATCGAATCGCCGGCCGTGGCGTATGCCTCCGAGATCAAGCCGGAGGATTTGCCGTTTTAGCAATGCAAATTCGTATGGGCGTGACATGTCACGCCCATACGAGGATAATGACCGACCAATGCGGGATCTCCGCCAGGTCGGTTTCGATGCAATCAACGAAGTGCGCAAGGCACATGGGTGCTATGTCTTGCAAGGCTCACATCAACAATCGGATTATGCAGATGCCCATGCAAAACACATGGCGATTTTCGACCATTGTGAACACGCGTCCCTGGAAAATTTAAATGGAGCACGCGAGACAGTCCATCGGGTCGCTCTCCACTGCGCAGAGATTGATTTACAGAACGAAATCATCAGGACTGCTTGGGAAGATTACCTGCATGGATCGATTCTTCTGAGCTGTTATGCCTCATGGATGGCTGTAGGAACGTATCTTTACTACACAAGAGACGTATTATATGCTTGCATCAGGATTGGG
>CAZAUW010000036.1:1628-7865 GCA_964488295.1 uncultured Candidatus Peribacteria bacterium | reverse complement strand
CCCCCGGGGGAATGGCCATCGCCAGCAGAAGCAGAACCGACACGGGCAGCCACCGCAGGGGGTACCGCCGGTGCCACACCATGTACGCCGTGGAGAAAAGCACGTAGACCGGCACCGCGAAGTACGCCGGGCCGGGGGCATACAACGACAGGCCGAAGAAGAAAAAAGCGAAGGGAAGGTAACGGCTTCTTTCGCACGCGAGAACCTGGAGGAATACGGCGAGAAGGAAAATGGCGGGAAAAAAATTTTCATCCAGTGCCCACCGCGAAAGCATCACGTGCCATGGCGCGATCGCCAGCAGGAACATGGAAAAAATGCCGAACCAGGCGCCGCGCAGTTTCCTCCCCAGGAGGCCGAACACAACCAGAGACAGTATGCAGAGCAGCAACTGGGCCATGCGGACGGACAGAGTGGTGACCCCTCCGAGCGCCAAAAACGGAATTTCCAGGTACGCCGGGAGCGCGTTCATGCCCGATCCCCAGGCGATGAGGATGGCGGGGAAGTGCACGCCATGACGGTCAATGCCGTAGTGCAGGATGGAGAACGCGTCGTATGCGGTGGAAAGCTCATCCTGGTTCATTCCCGCCGGCACTTCGCCGAAACGGTGAAGACGCACGGCGATCCCGAGTATCAGGACCAACCCGGCAACGAGGAGCTGCAGGTTGGCACTCGTGATGTACCGCTGGTAGCTATATTTCTTCATGCGCAAGGTCGCCTCATCGTAGTGTGGCTGGCAGGAAGTTTCCAGGCTGCTTCTGCGTTTGACTCGCGCGAGCAGGGCGTATCGGGACCCAGTGGAATCGCGACGGTCAAGATGCTTTACAAAGCCATATATGCCTTCTCTACCCTGCGAAAGAACCTGCCGAGTTCGGCACCCGCGCCCGAGAGCGCGGAGGCGGACGCGAGCGCGAGGCATGCCATGAGCAGCGCCGCCACCGCCACCGGCAACCACGGGAATGTTTGGAAAAGCCAGGTGCCCGACGTGCGGTCGTACGCGCCGGCCAGGTTGAGCAAAAAGAGAACGGAGACGCAGGCGTATAGCCACGCCCATCGGCGCCAGACGAAGGCAAGCGGCAGAGCGAGCGGAAGGAAGTGAAAGAGGTAGCGCTCGTGCATCTCAGGGCCAAAGAAGAAGATACCGAGCGAGAGGACGGCCACTGACTCGAGAACCGACGCAGCGCGCCCCGGCCATTGTTTGAGCCGCCGTAACCGGCCGTTGAGGCCCAGGAGAATCATCAGGTAGACGAAGCCAGCAAGCACCATGCCCAGCAATCCGTAGCTGACGACTCCGCCCGCGAGTGCGGATGACGGTACGTCGCGCGCCGAAGGGCCGAGCAGCATCCACCACAGGTTGTAGGCGCGCCACGAAAGGTGCGATTCATGGAGCGCCCCAATCGGATTGAACGTGGCGAGCGCCGCAGGCAAGTGGCCGCTCACAGCGAACGGCAGGAGGAGGAGCATAGCCACTCCTCCGCCCGCAACCAGGCACCGCTCGAGCGTACGATGGTCCCAATCGAGCAGGAAAAGGAGCAGGGGGACAAACACGATTGCCTGGGGTTTGGCAAAGCATGCGAGTACGGCCAGTGCCGTACCCAGCGCCGGGCGCTTCCAGAGGAACGCCATAAGCGACGCGAGCAGGAACAACGTATAGATGGAGTCTGTCTGGCCCCACAGGGTGGAATCGAAGAGGACCGCGGGATGGAGAGCATAGATGCCGGCCGCTGTGAGCGCGAAGCGTTCATTCTTAAGACGTCGCACGAGGAAGAAGAGGAGCATGCACGTTGCCAGATCGGCGAGCATCGCGGGCAACTTGGCGAAGACCATGTGGACGGGATCGATCACGCGGTAATCGGGCGAGACGACGGTCTTGTAGAGGTATCCCGAACCTTCAAGCAGCAGGGGAATCACCGGAGGATAATTGATGAGCCGCGGCTCATACCGCTGATCCACATACGACTCCACGAGGCCCAATTTGACCGTGCTCTCCATCCAGCCACGGTAGGTGAGCGTGTCGTTGTCGGCTTGGGTGGGGGCCAGCATCAGCCGCAGCCCCAATCCACCCAACAGAATGAGGGTGAGCAAAAAAAAGTGCAGGGACTTCTTTCGAGGCATGCAGAGCGGATTCTATCGTACCGGTAGGGGTTTTTCGTTTGATCGTTTTTCGTTTTTTGTTGTGGAAGGATGCGTCCACTCAATCCATTCTTCGAAAATCCCATCCGATGCCCCCGCGCCAGCCGACTTTTTCGCCGGGCATCACGACCGCCGGAGTGACGCCATGGAGCATGAGCGGACGGAAAAACGGATCGGTATCAAAGTGGTAGATTCCCTGGCCGGGCTGCAGCACGCAGCGAAGAATCTCCTTGCGCCCTGTCATCGTCGTATCATCCGGCAGATAGGAACGGCTCTCGGCACTCGCGGGCAGCAAGTTCTGACGGAGGAAGACGCAGTTGGTCACCACTCCCCAATCGCAGGCATCTGTGTGGGCGCTCGGCTGCTGTCCGTCGGGATCACGGTCTCCGTTCCCCTCGGGCAATATGTACGGCCCATCCTCCGCAACTTCCATGACCACCGGGTGACACACGACATTGAGCGATACTGCTGCGGATGTGAGAAGTTTGCCGGCTTTCTCGTGGCACTCTCGCACGAGCAGAAGGATATCGCGGAGCCATCGATGGAAGGCCGGGCAGCTGGAAGGATCTGTGTACCGTTCATCGAGTTCCTGGAACACGCGCGGCAGGTGATTGGGCTGCTCATAGACGCCGGCGGAAATCCGCTCGATGGATGGTTGGGGTGATGACGGGTGCAGAATGCATCGGAACCGTGCGATCGCTCGCCAACGGTTGGGCGCGATCGGGTCGGGAGCAAGATGGCGCAACATCGGCACGAGAGACCTGCGGGTTTCGCAGCCGACAGAAAAGACGCGCACCGGATGTTCCTCAGGATGCTGCAACCCTTGCAGCCCGGGTAACTCGCGCTCGGTGAGGAGGATCTGCAGAGGCACGGAAAAGTTGGAAGGGAAGGTGAGTGTACAAAGATGTCATAACTTATCAACGATGATGGAAAATCAGTGGATTTTGTGGCTTAGATACAGTAAATTCATGCTGTCGATTTTTTCCGTCAACAAGAAATGAATGCCCTCTTTACGCGCTTGGGCTTATCAGCCAAGGAAACGGACGTCTTCCTCAAGTTGCTCCCGCTCGGGGCGCAGCCGGTCAGCGTGATCGCCAGGCACGCCGGCATCCCGCGATCGTCGATGTACTTCGTGGTGGAAAAACTGAAACAGCGGCGGTTGGTGGAAACGTTCGAGCGCGCGGGCATCGCGTACGCGAAGTGCATTCCGGCAAAGAGCATCGCCGATGTGCTGAAAGCCGAAGAGCGGGCGATCACGGAAACGATGGAGCTCCTGCAAGAACAATTGCCGGCACTGGAAGCCATCGAAAATACGCTGAGCGTGACGCCCAAAGTGAAGTTCGCGGAGGGCAGGGAAGCGGTGATGAACATGTACGAATCCCTCCTGAGCGAAAAAGAACTCTGCGTGTTCTTCAACCCCCAAACGGTCAAGCGCCTGATGCCTGCGTACCTCAATATCATCCACGAAGCCGTGCATGACCACGGCGGCTTTGCCCGCGAGATCGCCGTGGACTGTCCCGAAGCGCACGCATACCGCCGAAAATTCCAATCACCAAGGCATCACATCAAGATTCTCCCCAGAGGGGTGTTATTCCTCTCTGACTCGATCATCGCCAAAGAGAGAATCTGCATGGTCAGTTACGGCGAAAACCAGATCGCGGCGGTGGACATCTTCAGTGCGACACTCGCGTCAACACAACGGGCAATCTTCGATCAGGTGTGGGACTCGTTGCCATCACTCAATTGAATAGGGTTTTTCGTTTTTTGAAAAGTATTCATTGGAAAACGAAAAACGAACAAACGAAAAAACGTTATCCCCGTCTCTTCCACTTGCTCGGCCCCCGCTCGCGTTTCTTTCTGAGGAGTTCAAATGCTTCTTCGGCGGTGATGGTCTGGGGGTCGCGTTTCTTGCCCAGGCTCGCGTTGGTTTTGCCGTCGGTCACGTAGGGGCCGAAGCGGCCTTCCTTGAGGAGCACCTTGCCGCCGCTCACGGGATCACTCCCGAACTCGCGCAACGCCTGCGCGGCTTTCTTTTTCTTCTCGCGCGCGTCGTGGATGAGCTGCTCCGCATCCGCCAGGGTGACGGTGAGAGGATCCTTCTCCATCGGCAGGGTGACGGTAAGCTCGCCGCAGCGTAAATACGGCCCGAAGCGCCCGAAGGCGACGGTGACCTGGTTACCTTCGAACGGCCCGAGCGTGCGCGGGAAGCTGAGGAGCGCGAGCGCCTGCTCAAGCGTAACCGTATCGAGCGAGAGGTGCTTGGGGAGGGAAGCGCTCTTCAATTTCACTTTCTTCTGGCCTTTCTTCTTCTCGGGCAGGTCTTCGGGGTGGCCGAGCTGCACGTAGGGGCCGAAGCGCCCGGTGCGCGCCACCACGTCCAGTTTCGTGTCGGGATCGACGCCGAGCACGCGCTCCTTGAGGACGTCTTTCTTGGAAATTTCCTTCGTCTTCTCCTCCACCAGATGTTTGAAAGGCCCGTAGAAGCCGCGCAGGAACGAGGGGCCCGTCACCTCGCCCTCGGCGATATCGTCGAGCGACTGCTCCATGCACGCGGTGAAGGCCAGGTCCACGATGTCGCGGAAGTGTTCGCTCAGCAGGTCCGTGACCATGAACGCGATATCCTGGGGCACCAGCTGCTTGCCGTCCTTCTGGATGTAGCCGCGCTGCTGGATGGTGGAGATGGTAGGCGCGTAGGTGCTCGGGCGGCCGATGCCTTCCTCTTCAAGTTTTTTGACGAGACTCGCCTCGGTATAGCGTGGAGGGGGCTTGGTGAAATGCTGCTCGGGCGTCAGTTCGTTTAAGCGCAGGTTTTCACCTTGCGACAAAGGCGGCAGCAACTTCTCGCCCGGCTCCACGTCGTCTTCCTTCCTCTGATCGCCTTCGTCGCGCCCCTCCTGGTACACGCGCAGGAAACCGTCAAAGAGGATCGTCTGGCCGGTCGCTCGGAACGTGTAGTTCTTGGCGCTGATATCGACGCCGACCCTTTTGAGCTGCGCCGAGGCCATTTGCGTGGCGATCGTGCGGTTCCAGATGAGCGTGTAGAGCTTGAGCTGTTGGTGGTCGAGGACGGACGCGAGGGATGCGGGCGTGCGCACCATCTCGGTGGGGCGGATGGCTTCGTGCGCTTCCTGCGCGCCCTTGCTCTTCGTCTTGTACCTTCGTGGTTCGGCCAGCACGTACTCGCGGCCGTAGTGCTGCTCCGTCACCGCCTTGCAATCGTCGAGCGCCTTCTGGCTCAAGTTCACCGAGTCGGTGCGCATGTAGGTGATGAGACCCATCATGCCTTCGCCCTTCCCCAAGCTGACGCCTTCGTACAATTGCTGCGCCACGGCCATGGTTTGTCTGACGGAAAACCCGAGTTTGCGGGCAGCCTCCTGCTGCAGGGTGGAAGTGGTGAACGGCGGAGCGGGATTCTTCGTCAGTTCTTTTTCATCCGTCGATGCAACGCGGTATTCGGCATCTTTGAGACCGGACAACACCGTATCAACTTCAGCCTGACTCACCGGCACGAACTTCTTGTCATCCTTCTTGCTTAAGTCGGCGGTGAAGGTCTCCTGCTTCTGTGTCTCCAGCTGCGCTGTGACAGTCCAGTATTCCTCGGCGTTGAACGCTTTGATCTCGCGCTCGCGGTCCACGATGATGCGCACGGCCACCGACTGCACGCGTCCGGCCGACAAGCCGCGGTAGACCTTCTTCCACAGGAACGGCGAGAGCGTGTAGCCCACCAGCCGGTCGAGTACGCGCCGCGCCTGCTGCGCGTCCACCAGCTTCATGTTGATCGTGCGCGGCGTTTGGACGGCTTCGAGAATCGCCGGCTCGGTGATCTCGTGGAAGACGATGCGCTTGGTCTTGGCGGGGTCCTGCTGGAGCACCTGGGTGAGGTGCCAGCCGATCGCCTCGCCTTCGCGGTCCTCATCGGTGGCGATCCACAGGTCATCGGCCTCCTTGAGCGCCTCCTTGAGCTTCTTCACCACCGTCTGCTTCTCCTTGGGCACTTCGTACTCCGGCTCGAAGCCGTGTTCGGTATCCACCGCAATCGAGCTACTGGGCAAATCGCGTACATGCCCCATGCTCGCCTCCACGATGTAATCCTTGCCGAGGAAGCGC
>CAZAUW010000036.1:0-1618 GCA_964488295.1 uncultured Candidatus Peribacteria bacterium | reverse complement strand
GTCTTCGCGTTGGCGGGTGTCTCGACGATGGCAAGGTGTTTTGACACACGGAAAAAGGAAGGTTGTCTCGAGGCCGCAGACTAGAGAGGGGAGAGGGGGATGTCAAAGACCTCGGAATTCTCCGGCCGCGAAAACCACGGCGTGAAGCCATCGTGGAAGTTCCGCGGCGGGAAAGAACTGGCAAGACAAAGAAACCGCCGAATCCGAGGAATCCGAAGAGTCCGACGAAAAAAATCCTCGGATTCGTCGGCGTCGTCGGATTCACCGGAATCCCTCTCTAAATGCCGATTACCCGCAAAATTCCAGCGGTATCGCCCGATTTCCGTTCATCTTTCTTGCTCAGTGAAATTGGCTTACTTGAGCCATTTTTTTACATTCTTCCCTTCCGTAAGCCCAAAACTCAATGCAGGCCGCTTGCGTAAGCCCAAAGCGGGGGTACGCTGGGCGCATCTTTTCATTTCCTCCCCCCTTTATCCTATGTCCAAGCAGGATTTGATCGCGGCGATCGCGGACGCTGCGGGCATTACGAAGCGCGCCGCTTCCGACGCTCTCCAGGCCGTCATCAACATCGTCGTGAAGAATCTCAAGAAGGGCCAGCCGGTGACGATCACGGGCTTCGGCACCTTCAAGCTGAGCCACCGCGCCGCGCGCATGGGCGTGAACCCGCGCAACCCCAGCCAGAAGATCTCCATCCCCGCGATGAAGGTCCCGTCCTTCAAGGCCGGCAAGACGCTCAAGGACGCTGTTCGATAATTCTGGAATGCTTTCCTAAAACCTCCCCAATCTTGGGGAGGTTTTTAGTTTGTAGTTTGTAGTTTTTAGTTCGACTACCAACTACGAACTACTAACTAAAAACTCCTGTTCGGCCTAGATCACTGACACTCCATCGGCTATCCTGAGAACCGATGGACGCCTCTCTCATCCAGGACATTCTCGGCAATCTCCTCACGCATTTGTCGTTCCCCTTCGACGCGGTCAACGTGCGGGAGGAAGATGATCTGACGCGCGTGGATATCGTCTCGCCCCACGCCAGCCGCATCATCGGATGGCACGGCGAAACGCTCAACGCGGTGCAGCAGTTGCTCAAGTCCATCGTGCGGTCGAAGCTCAAGCTTGAGCGCAGCCCTTTCATCGTGCTCGACGTGGACGGGTACCGCAAGATGCAGGAGGAGAAGGTGTGCCGCATCGCCGAGCAGAAAGCCGACTTCGTCCGCCGCACGGGCAACCGCATCGCGCTGGCGCCGATGAGCCCGTACTTCCGCCGCATCGTCCACATGCACGTGGCCAATACCCCGTCACTTGGCGACCTCACGACCGAAAGTGTCGGCGAGGGCGAGTACCGCCAGATCGTCATGCGCATGAAGGAAGAGAAGAACCCCGGCGGCGAGGAACTCTCACCGGTCCTAAGCAGCGAAGACGGACTGGAGAATTTGGATGTGTAATTGAGGACAGCTAATCCGCCTCGAATAGTTTTCCTTCACTTGTCAGAACCTTGTGGCCGGCGCCCTGCTGCTGTTGTGAAGAAGAGTGACTGAACGATATGCAGAACTTATTTGTCGGAGGTGATGGTCGTCGGTAGGCAAGGTTTTCATAAGCATTTTATCGAACTATGCACACT